>JAGZXE010000046.1:0-10378 GCA_018378615.1 Parahaemophilus parainfluenzae | reverse complement strand
ATCAGTTTGGAAGGTGACTAAATGTTGGCCAAGCCATTTATCCGCAAAAGCACGCGCTTCTTCTGCATTATGCACGAGCTTCACACCACCGGCTTTTCCGCGTCCACCTGCGTGAACTTGACATTTCGCTATCCAAACATCACCATTCAGCTGAAAGAGTGCCATTTCAGCTTCATCTGCCGTTTGGCACACGACACCTTCACTCACAGGCAGAGCATATTGCTTAAAAAGCTGCTTAGCTTGGTACTCATGTAAATTCATATTTTCTTCCTATTTTTGATGTTGTTTAGCGAAACAAACAAAAATTTGACCGCACTTTGTTTTATTTTAAATTCTTGGCTTGCCCTTTCTATATTGAGTTATATACTGGGACAGAATAACCACAACTCATGTTAAGGATAACAACATGCAAACGAAAAAATCAAGCAATCTTGCGATTGCGCTCATTTGGTTTACTGCTGCTATTTCAATGGCAGAAATTCTCACGGGTACTTGGTTTGCACCACTAGGATGGAAACAAGGTTTAATCGCCATCGTCGTTGGGCACTTTATTGGTGGTTCGATGTTTTTCTGTGCAGGTTACATCGGTGGAAAACCCCAAAAAGTGCTATGCAAACGGTACAAATTTCATTTGGTGAAAAAGGCTCTGCGCTTTTCTCTTTACTCAATGCCATGCAATTAATGGGGTGGACTGCAGTCATGATTTATATGGGCGCTGAAGTCATTTCCATCTTAAATCAAACACCTGATGGATCACTCTTCCCATTTCTTACACTTGGTTTAGGCATACTCATCATACTTTGGCTACTACTCGGCTTTACTAAATTAGGTATCTTTAAAAGCATTTCACTTGTCACCATGTTTTTACTGATGTTGTGGCTTAGTATTCAAGTAGCCAATAAACCATTCATTGCCATGGATGTAGCACAAAATATTAAATTTGGTACAGCTGTTGAAATTGCTGCCGTCATGCCGCTTTCTTGGTTACCGGTAGTATCTGACCATACGAAGAATAGCGAAACGCCATTTAAAACGACCGCACTTTCAACGCTAACTTATACCGCGACTAGCTGCTGGATGTATGCTCTTGGCTTAGGTGCAGCATTAGTAACCGGTAAATCTGAAATCTCACAAATTCTTTCGCTTGCTGGTGTAAGTGTTATTGGCGTATTAATTGTCATCGCCTCTACCATGATTAACACTGCACTTCCCGCCTATTCCACCGGCATGAGTTTAAATAATATTTTCCCTCAATTAAAAGTTACGCCAATCTCAGTTCTGACCGTAATTGTGGGCATCATATTAGCCTCGACCTTACCTGTAACAGAATACGAACATTTCTTGTTCTTTATTGGCTCAGTATTCGCGCCAATGATCGCCGTGCTTATCGCTGATTTCTTTGTGCTTAAACAGCATGATGTGAGAAAATCAGTTGATAGTGATTTCTAATAATAAACGAGTTGGATCTTCTAATAAGTCTCTAATCGCTACTAAGAAGCCGACGGATTCACGACCATCAATTAAACGGTGGTCATAAGATAGGGCTAAATACATCATTGGGCGAATCACCACTTGACCATCTACCGCAACCGGACGTTCTTTGATGGCATGCATGCCTAAAATTGCACTTTGCGGTGGGTTAATAATTGGTGTAGACATTAAAGAACCAAATACGCCGCCATTAGTAATGGTGAAGTTACCACCAGTTAAATCCTCAACCGTTAATTTACCATCACGGCCTTTTTCTGCGAGTGATTTAATTTGTTTCTCAATATCTGCCATGCTGAGTTTGTCGCAGTTGCGTAATACTGGTGTCACTAAACCACGTGGGGTTGAAACAGCAATGCTAATATCAAAATAATTGTGATACACAATGTCATCACCATCAATTGAAGCATTCACTTCAGGATAACGTTTTAATGCTTCAACGACTGCTTTAATATAGAAAGACATAAAGCCTAAACGTACACCATGTTGTTTTTCAAATTTCTCGCTGTATGTTTTACGTAATTTCATAATCGGCTGCATATCCACTTCATTGAATGTAGTGAGCATTGCGGTGGTATTTTTTGCTTCTAATAAACGTTCTGCAATACGTTTACGTAAACGGGTCATCGGTACACGTTTTTCTGAACGCGAGCTGTATGCCACCGTGCTGATTGTATTCTGCTCTGTCGCCACATCTTGTTTTGCTTTTTGAGCATCACGTTTTGCCACTTCACGCGCAATATCTTCACGGGTAATACGGCCACCCACACCAGAACCTTGAATTTTCTCTGCATCTAAATCATGTTCAGCTAATAAACGACGAATAGCTGGGCCTTGATCTGCTAAATTATTATGGCTATTTTCAATCGCCGCTCTTTGACGATCAGCAGGTGTTGGCTCATTGTCTTTCACTGTTTCAGTTGAAATATCGCCCGCTTGTTGGGTTGAAAGCTTACCCAAAAGCTGTTTACTTACTACGGTTGCACCTTCTTCTTGAAGAATTTCAGTCACTACGCCATCGCTTAAGGCTGGTACTTCAAGTACTACTTTATCTGTTTCGATTTCCACTAAAACTTCGTCACGTTTTGCGGTCTCACCGACTTTTTTATGCCATGTTGCAACAGTTGCATCCGCAACGGATTCCGGTAAATCTGGAACAAGAATTTCGATTGTCATTTTATTTTCCTTTAAATTATTCTTTCTTTAAAAATTACTGAAATTTCGATCGCACTTTTACAGTGTCAGTGCATCTTCTACCAATTGTTTTTGCTGTTTGGTGTGTAAAGACATATAACCTACGGCTGGTGAAGCAGAGGCTGGACGACCTGCGTATTTTAACTTCACATGCTCAGGAATTGAGCTGTCAAAGTTATGTTTACTGCAATACCAAGCCCCTTGGTTTAATGGCTCTTCTTGACACCACACATAATCCGTCACATGAGCATAAGGCTCTAACGCTTTCTTCACATCTTCATGTGGATACGGATAAAGCTGTTCAATACGAATAATCGCCACATCTGTTTGGTTATTCGCACGACGTTGTTCCAAGAGATCGTAATACACTTTACCAGAGCATAGGACTACGCGTTTAACTTGTTTCGGATCGATGTTATCAATTTCACCAATGACTGTTTGGAATGTGCCATTTACTAATTCATCTAAACTTGACACGGCAAGTGGATGACGTAATAAGGATTTTGGTGAAATACCAATTAATGGACGACGCATTTTACGGATCGATTGACGACGTAACATGTGGTAAACCTGTGCTGGTGTAGATGGAATACACACTTGCATATTCTGTTCTGCACAAAGCTGTAAATAACGTTCTAAACGAGCTGATGAGTGCTCTGGACCTTGGCCTTCATAACCGTGTGGTAATAACATCACCAAGCCACACATTCTGCCCCATTTTTGTTCGCCAGAACTGATAAATTGGTCAATCACGATTTGTGCGCCGTTTGCGAAGTCACCAAATTGTGCTTCCCAAATGGTTAATGTTTTTGGATCTGTTGTGGCATAACCATATTCAAAGGCTAGTACAGCTTCTTCAGATAATACAGAATCCCACACCTCAAAACGACCTTGGTTAGCATGTAAATGTGTTAATGGCACATAGCCTGTCCCGTCATTTTGGTTATGCACAACTGCATGGCGGTGGAAGAACGTACCACGTCCTGCATCTTCACCCGATAAACGAACATTAGCGCCTTCATCTAATAAGGTTGCGTATGCCATAGTTTCCGCCATACCCCAATCGAACAATTTCTCGCCTTTTGCCATTTCACGGCGATCAGCATAGATTTTTTCTACACGAGGATGTGCACGTAAGGTTTCTGGATATTCACTAACACGCTCCGCTAAAGTTTGGAAACGTTCTTGTGGGAATTTACTTTCGTAAGGGGATGTCCAATCATAGTTGAGATATTGCAACCAATCCATTTGGGCGGTATCCATTTCTCGCCATTCTTTCACTACGCGATCGCCATTATCTAAGGCATCACGATAGAGATTCATCATTTCAATGGCTTCTTCTTCGGTAATCACCCCTTCAGCAATTAAACGATCAGCATAGACTTTGCGTGGCGTTGGATGTTTTTTGATGATGCTATACATCATTGGTTGAGTGGCTAATGGCTCATCAGCCTCATTATGACCATGACGACGATAAGAAATCAGATCAATGAAAATATCGCGTTTGAATAGATTGCGATATTCCACCGCCATTCTCGCGGCAAAAGCGACCGCTTCAGGATCATCACCGTTTACATGAATAATCGGTGCCTGAATCATTTTCGCGATATCAGTACAATATTCTGTTGAACGCGTGTCATTCGGATTCGAGGTAGTAAAACCAATTTGGTTATTGATCACGATACGGATTGTGCCACCAACGGTATAACCACGTGCATTAGACATATTCAAGGTTTCTTGTACAACACCTTGTCCCGCTACTGCTGAATCCCCATGAACAGTAACGGCTAATACTTGATTACGTTCTGTATCATTCTTTTTGGTTTGACGAGAACGTACCGCACCAATCACTACTGGGCTGACAATTTCTAAGTGTGAAGGGTTAAATGCAAGGGTTAAATGCACGCGACGATCACCGACCGCAAAGTCAGAAGAGAAACCTTGGTGGTATTTCACGTCACCTGTACGCTCACCTGAATGTTTACCTGCAAACTCATCGAAAAGATCTTCGGGTTTCTTACCGAGCACATTCACTAACATATTTAAACGGCCACGGTGTGCCATACCAAACATGACATCTTGTACACCTTGTTTGCTCGCATGACGAATAATTTCTTTCATCAATGGAATAAAGGCATCACTTCCCTCTAAAGAGAAACGTTTTGCACCCGGGAATTTCGCACCAAGATAGCGTTCTAAGCCATCAGCAGCAGTCAATTCACTTAATAAATTAATTTTTTCTTCTTTAGTAAAGAGCGGTTTATTTAATTGGCTTTCTAATTTACTTTGTAGCCAACTTTTCTGCTCCATATCTTGAACATGCATAAACTCAAGACCAATTGAACCACAATAGGTCTCTTTCAGCATTTTAGCTAAATCACCTAATTTGATGTTATCGCGATGATAAACGTAGTGATTAATATTGAAGGTTTCATTGAGATCCTGCTCGGTAAAACCGTGATAACGGTAATCCAACTCAGGTACGCTGGAGACTTTCCAACGATAATAATTGATTGGGTCTAGTTTCGCTTCTAAATGACCACGGAAGCGATAAGCATTGATAAATTGGAGGACTTTGACTAATTTTGCGCTGGCTTCTGGATCGATAACCGTCACCGCTTCTGTTGTATTTTCTCTTGCTAAACGACGGAAATAATCACGCACTGGTGAATGTGGTTGCTCTGCGGCGGTTATTTTTGGCAATGCATCAAATGTGGCACGCCAGCTTTCATCGACTGAAGATGGATCTTCTAAATAACTTTCGTATAACTCTTCAATATACGATTGATTCGCCCCACCTAAAGCGGTTGAAGCCAACCATTCATCAAAGGCATTATAATGCTGCATATCTACCCCTTGTATTACATGATGTTGTCCGCACATTATACATAGGATACAAAAAGAAATAATCCTCCAAATCACACTTTGTTACAATTTTGTGATCTACTTCAATAAAAAAACCGCACATAAAGTGCGGTCTGTTTTATCTATGTTTTCTTAGAAACTTAAGAATGGTGTGATTTTCTCAATTGTGGCTTCACCGATACCATCAATATTTGAAAGCTCGGCAGCACTTTTGATTTTACCCACTTTGTTACGGTAATCAATGATCGCTTGTGCTTTTTTCTCACCGATACCAGAAAGTTTTTGTAAAGTTTCAGCATCCGCTTTATTAACGTTCACTTTTGCAGAAGAAGCAACTTTCTCTTTGGCTGCATCTTTTGTAGAAGCCGCTTTTTCTTTCACTTCTTTTACTTTATCTGCTGCTTTTGTTTTTGCATCAGACACTTTCTCTTTTGCACTCTCTTTGACTGAATTTAATTTTTCAGTAGCTTTATCTTTAATTGAGGGTTGATTACTCTCAGTCGCTTTTTCTTTTAAAGCTGATGCTTTCTCTTTTACCGCATCTTTTGCAGAAGTTGCTTTATCTTTCATTGCATCTTTTGCAGATGTCGCTTTTTCTTTAGCCTCTTTTACTTTATCTAATGCAGTTGATTTTGTTGAACTTGCACTATCTGTCATTGATTTAAGATTATCATTTGCTGCATTTTTCATATCAGCTTTTGAGCTTTCAACCATTGATTTTGAATTGGTTACAACATCTTCTTTTGTTGGCAATACGGAAGTATTCGTTGCTAATGCAGAACCTGATACCGCTAATGCGAGTGATGTTAATGTTAAAAGTGATTTTAAAGATTTCATAAAAACTCCTGTTTTATTATCAATAGGTTCAACTAGCGAACCTGTATGCTAAGACTTCTCTTCAGAAAATTAGTTCAAAACAAAAAACGCCCCTAATAAGGAGCGTCTTTAAATTTAATACTGACTAATCATCGCTTGAGAAGATAGAAAGTAATCTTAATAAGCTAATGAATAAGTTATAAATTGATACATAAATACTCACCGTTGCACGAATATAGTTTGTTTCGCCACCGTGAATAATATTGCTAGTTTCATAGAGGATTGTCATTGTAGAGAACACCACAAACAATGCACTGATCCCTACCGCTAATGCTGGAATTTGAAAGAAGAAACTTGCCACAATTCCTAACAATAACACGATAAATAATGAGAAAATTGCGGTAGAAAGGAAAGACATATCTTTCTTCGTTGTTAGCACATAAGCTGAACATGCAAAGAAGACGATAGCGGTACCTGCGAAAGCAAGCATAATCAAATCTTCCATTCCTCTCGCCACATACATATTTAAAATTGGCCCAATGGTATAACCCATAAACCCTGTAAACGCGAATGCAGCCAAAATCCCCCACGCACTATTTGCCAATCGGTTTGTGACAAAAAGTAAACCGTAAAAGCCTACGAGCAATACGATAAGGTTCGGATAAGGCAAGTTCAAGCTCATAGAAATATAAGCAACAACCGCCGAAAATGCCATCGTTAATCCCAATAAGAAATAGGTATTACGTAGTACTTTATGTGTGCTAAGTAGTGATTCTTCCTGTGAATTAACCACAATGCGAGATTGCATAAAAGCTCCTTATTTTACAAAGAATAAATTTGATGAAACATCACTTCGTAAAGTAAGGGCTACAGGTAGAAAAGTCAATGGTAAATCAAAAATTTGTTTTAATTTTTAAATTTAAGAAGGTAAAAGTGCGGTTGATTTTGGTATGATGAATACACTAGCCAGATTACAACCTCATGACTAAAAAATATATGTTGATAGAGTTACTGCATAAAGAGTTAATGGACTATCCTACAATCATTAATATAAATGATGAAATTTATTTTATTAATGAACTTAGAAAAGCCGACATAGATGACATAAGATCTAACACAGATAAGTTTATTTCTATATTAGAACAATTACAGATTTCACATCAAGACAACGGTATATTTGAGGTGAATATTGAAAATACTCATATTTTCTTCAATTTTGTTTTTTGGATTAGAGAAATCCAAAATAAACTTGAACTAAGTTTAGATAAATATACTGATGGTTTTGACACTAACTTTGATGGAAGTATAAAAATCTAAACAATGATATAAGTCATTCTGCTACAAAATAACCTAACGCTATTAATTATAGATAATAAGTCCTTTTACAAAAATCATGTATAATATAAAAATACTACCAGTAGTCCCAAAATAGACAAATCCTTTTGTAACATACTCCACATATACGCTTACACTCTTACTAACACCCAAAGAAGCAAATTTAACCATTAGGGGATAAAATAGCATTTGAAAAGTATGCATAAATAGAACAGATAACAAAAAACCTAATTCATAAGCATACTTATAACTACTTTTGAAAGATGGTGAGTTTAGGAGCAAATGAATTGCCATAAACAAAAGAACAAGCAATACACTAATAATTAGTTTCTTCTTATAAAGCAAAGTAATAAAAATGATTAAAACAAAACCTAATACGAAAAAAAACATTAAAATAATCCCATCCCTCTTTTCTCCTATCTACATCCAATATCACTATATTTCCATTTCAGATTAAGCTTTAGAGCACTTTCCCCCTATTCTCACTAGAATATAACCTTAAGATAGGCATAATGAAAGCAATTAGGTGCACACCGTAACAAAACCGTTATTAATAATAAAAAGAGACAAAATATCCATACTCTTAACCATGAATGAATAACTACTTATAGTTGGTAAAATTCCCCATCTTAAGATGGGGCAATTATAAAGACTAAAAAACTATGATTACAATAAATAGTTTACTCATTAATGTTAAACTTTGGATATTTTATAGAAGACATATTACTCTTATAATATTCATATAATTTATCCTCCATCAAATTAACATAGCCCTCAAAAACCACCTCCGAAATATTTTCATGGTTAAATAAATAAAGTTCCTCATTTGCTTGAACACCTACTGGGTATATACAAGCACCATAATCATAATATCCTTTTATATTATTTTTCACTGTTAAAGGAAATCTAGTAACAATCATTAAAAGGTCTTCTCCTTTACCGACTCTAATAACTGTTCCTATTGAGAATAGCTTTTTCATAAGTTCTCCACTTAAAGTAATACTAAAGATTAAAAATAAAAACCAAACATATAAGAACAAAAACTGCCCCAAAATGAAAAAGAAAAGCTAACAAAAAACCGTTTTTCCTATTCTCCTTCTCAAAACATTTAAAGTAATTAATATACCCAGACCTTTCCTATTGTAAAAAAATTCATTTATCCAATAAGAAAAAACAAGTGATGATATAAAGAACATGATAAAATTAACCCTTCTCTCTAATTCCATACTAAAAATATAATTTGTAATATCAACCAGGCTAGTTTTAAATGTATAAAAAAAATTATCTCAAGATTTGCAATAATTATAGTTGTTGTTAACAACATACATCTATAAGAAAAAATGATATTATACCCACACTCTATATTATTCATAACATAGCTATAAGCTCTAAAGGATTTTTTTTATACTTATTTAAAAATGGAAATAATCTGCATAGATAAGTGACGGATGGTTCAACAAAAATATTATCGATACTAACATACACTTGCCAAATAAAATAGAATATATAACACCACCATTTTTTCATTTCATTAATCACCCCACCAAATTTTCTCTACGGCCCACTCAAAAGTCATTTCTCCACCTAGCGCACCTCCAATAGCACCAACAGCTCCACCAACCAATGCCCCAACAGTAGTACCAACAACAGGAAACGCCGAACCGACAACGGCCCCTGTAATAGCCCCCCCCTTAGCTCCAGCTATAGCACCAACCGTACCACCAACAGCACCTGCTGTTTCTTTTGTTGTATTTTTACCTATTTTATACCCATCTTTTTCAAATCCTCCAGCAATCTCCACCCCATTTAATACATTTCCGACTATAGGAGCCCTCTTCGCAACTTTTGACATGGTTCCTTTATTAAAAACATTTCCAGTTTTTATATATTGATTTCCATTCCATCCATCATAATATTTAAATTTCCCTGTGGATTTTAGTGGGGTTGTACTTTAGTTAGATCTTGTCCTTTCTCTGCAAACTCTTTGACACCTTCAACAATAGCTCCCGTTCCAGTTGGGACACTAGGGACTATTTTACTTTCCTCAGACGAACTACCTATCTCTCCACTCGTTGACTCTTCACTAGGTGACTCCCCACTAGCAGATTCTCCATTAGAAGCCGCCCCATCATTCAATCCAATATAAGCAGACTCCATCAAAATATTATCATTTGACATAACAACTATCTGTTCTTTCGTCATGATAATTTTGCTACTGCCTGCCATAAATGTAATGGCACCATCTACCATGGTAATTGAAGTATCCTTTCCAACTTGTAACGATAATTGTGTTTTTGCATCAAATGCCACTACATTAGCATCTGCATAGCGTGTGCCACTTACAGTTTCAATTAAGTCTCCTGAATTCACACCTTTTACATCGCTACCTTTAGAGATAGTAACTGAACGCCCTTTACCTACAGTAGTTGATTCAGTCTCTTTGACATTAAGAGTTCGATTTTTACCAATTGTAGTAGAGTCATTCCCCGTCACATCTAAAGTACGGTTATTCCCTACCGAAGCGGTCTGGTCATTCAGCACCTTCGTATTCATGTTCTTTTGAGCATGCAAATCAAGACGTTGATTGTTCGTTGCATCATCCATCATCAAACCATTGTAACCACCGCCTTTATAAGTCTGAGACATCAGGTTCATTTGTGTCTTCGCAGCTGGTAATGCA
>JAGZXE010000045.1:0-11640 GCA_018378615.1 Parahaemophilus parainfluenzae | reverse complement strand
GCAAGTTGTTGTTCAAGTTCGTCTAATTCAGCAACGGCTTCATTGAAGGTCTCTTCATCTTCAGCTTCAACGGCTAATTCAAGAAGCCCTTCAACATCCTCTAAACCTTGTTCTAAATTCTTGATGGTATCAACCACTTGTTCAAGTGAAACGCGTTCTTTCCCTAGCACTTGGGCTTTTTCAGGATCATTCCACACATCGGGTTGTTCTAATTCGGCATTAACTTCTTCTAAACGCTCTACTTTTGCGTCGAAGTCAAAGATACCCCCGAAGCACAGAAGTGCGCTCGGAAAGGTCGGCGATTTTGTTTTTGATTGGATTAATTTCAAACATAATGACTAAGTTTTTAAGCTAAATTGGAGATGGATTATAAAGGATATGCTTTGGGTTGGGTAGATTATAGATAAACAAAAAACCTTATTTATTTCTGAAATAAATAAGGTTTAAGTACGATTAAAAAGAATGAAATTATTCCTCTGCAGGGAATTTTTCTTCTAATTGATCTGCTAATTTGTCAATAGCATCGTCTTTTGCGTTTGCTTTTGCGACAGCTTCAGGAACTTTACCTGCATTGTCAAGAGATGGTGATTTGACTTGAGATAAAATTAGTTGAACCACTTCTTTTTCAGCATCTACGTATTCTTTATACATAGAAACAAGTGGTGAAACTTCTTCACTTTTAATTCCCAAAGCTTCTAATTCTGCTACATTTTCTGCTGCTTGTTTATCAAATGCTGCAACAGCCGCTTCAGTTTCAGTTGCATTGCTAGTTGCTGAAGCCGCACCTACTGCATCAAAACTTGCTTCAAGTTTTTTACTTGCTGTTTCTTCCCACGCTTGAAACTTTTTCACTTCTTCAGCTTGTTGAGATGCAGCAAATGCATTGATAGAAGTGAAAGTTAATGCTGCGATAGCTGTCATTTTTAATAAATTTTTCATTGAGATAACCTCTTTTGAATAAAATAAAATTTGTACCCCTACATGGGTACGTGGCGCATTGTAAAAAAATGTAGTGATTTCGTCAACTATTTATTTGATTTTTTTAGTCGGTTATTTTTAGGAATAACAATTTTGCATAAATTCTCAATTCCTTTATAATTTGCGCTTATTTTCATAAATTTAGGAACAAAGAAATATGAAGAAATTACTGATCGCACTTTTAATCACAGCTTCTGCCACTGCAATGGCGACTGATGCTGAGATTAAATCGAAGTTACAGGCATTAGGTGCGAAAAATATTGAAGTGAAAGATTCACCAGTAAAAGGTCTTAAAACAGCGGTGACTGATCAAGGCATTTTATATGTAAGTGAAAATGGTCAATATGTTTTGCAAGGCAAAATGTATGAATTAACGAATAAAGGCCCAGTTGATGTGGCAGGTAAACTTTTAGCGGATAAAGTGAATGCGTTAAAAAACGAAATGATCATTTATCCGGCAAAAAATGAAAAATATGTTGTGACCGTATTCATGGATATTACTTGCCATTATTGTCACATCCTTCATCAACAAGTGAAAGAATATAATGATTTAGGTATTACCGTTCGTTATCTTGCATTCCCACGTGCTGGAATGAATGAAACTGCTCGCCAAATGGAAGCCATTTGGACAGCGAAAGATCCTGTATTTGCACTGAACGAAGCAGAAAAAGGTAACTTACCGAAAGAATTGAAAGCACCTAATATTGTGAAAAGACACTATGATTTAGGTGTACAACTCGGCGTACAAGGTACACCAAGTATTGTGACTTCAACAGGTGAATTGATTGGGGGATATTTAAAACCCAAAGATTTATTAGCTGCCTTGAAGGAATCAGCACAATAATTTTTAGTAGTGAGGGCGTATTGTATACGCCCTTTAAATATTCATATCATCAAAGCGCATATTGTCGTTTCTTTGAATGATAATTTTAAATAACAAAACACTGTGAAAAAACTCATCAAACGTCGTGAAATTCCTGCCGGAAATCCTGTTTCAGATAACGCATTACTCGATCGTCTCTATCGTTCTCGCCATATTAAAAACAGCCAAGAATTAGACCGCACTTTGCAATCAATGTTGAATCCCAATCAATTACACGGTATTCAACAAGCCGTAGATTTATTGGTTGAAGCTTATCAACAGCAACAAAAGATTGTTATCGTCGGTGATTTTGATGCAGATGGGGCAACCAGTACGGCACTTTCAGTATTAGCTTTGCGTATGCTTGGCTTTACTGATGTGGAATACCTTGTGCCAAATCGTTTTGAGCAAGGCTATGGTTTGAGTGTGCCTGTTGCTGAAATGGCAATGGAAAAAGGCGTGCAGTTATTGATGACTGTGGATAACGGGGTATCGTCTTTTGAGGGTGTGGCGTATTTAAAAGATCAAGGCGTAAAGGTGTTGATTACCGATCATCACTTGCCACCAGAAATACTGCCGAATGCTGATGCCATTGTTAATCCAAATTTGCAACAATGTGATTTCCCTTCAAAATGTTTAGCCGGTGTGGGCGTAGCATTTTATTTAATGCTCGCTTTACGAGCCAAATTTCGCGAGTTGGGCATTTTTACGGCAGAAACACAGCCTAATTTTACTGAGTTACTGGATTTAGTCGCGCTCGGCACGATTGCAGACGTTGTTCCACTTGATCAAAATAACCGTATTTTAGCCCATCAAGGGTTGATGAGAATTCGTGCGAAACGTTGTCGACCAGGAATTATTGCCGATGGGGATCGCCTTATTCCAGCCAGATTGGCATCAAGGCGTATTAGGTATTGTGGCTTCTCGTATTAAAGATCAATACCATCGACCCGTTATTGCTTTTGCACAAGATCAAGAAGGTATTTTAAAAGGCTCTGCGCGTTCAATTGAAGGTTTGCATATGCGCGATGTATTAGAGCGTATTCATTCCCAACATCCGGATATGATTTTAAAATTTGGCGGTCATGCCATGGCAGCAGGACTAAGCATTAAAGAAAGCTTTTTCTCTGATTTTCAAAAGATTTTTAATCAAACGGTGCAAGATTGGTTAAATGAAGATCAATTACAGGGTGTGATTTGGACGGATGGCGAACTTCAAGCAAATGAATTTAGTATTGAAACGGCAGAAGTGATAAAATCTGGCGGACCTTGGGGACAAGCTTTTCCTGAGCCTGTTTTTGATGGTGAATTTAAAATTTTTGAGCAACGTGCTATCGGACAGAATCAAAATCATTTAAAAATGCTCGTAGAGCCTAAAAATGGTGGTCCACTATTAGATGCCATTGCGTTTAATATCGATACTCGGTATTATCCCGATTTATCGATTAAGCAGGCAAAATTTGCTTATAAGTTAGAAATTAATGAGTTTCGTGGAAATCGAAATCTCCAATTATTAGTCGATTATATTGAACCAATTGGTTAATTTATGAAAAAAGTTTGGCAGAATAAATTATTAAAAGGATCCTTTGCAATGATATTGCTGAGTGTGACAAATGTCGCATTAGGTGAAGTCAATGCAAAGGATTTTTCTGCCAAAAATTCACCGCACTTACCACCAGCGAATGTGGCACAGTTTGAAGATGGTCGAGATTATTTTTCATATCAAGAACCCATTGAACAAGCGAAAAGAAACGATCGTAAAATTCCTATCCAATTTTTCTTTGATTATGACTGCCGAGTTTGTTCTTCAGCTCAAGATATTTTGCAACTTTATAGCCAAATTCGACCTAATAAAGTGGCATTAGAAGAACATCCTGTTGCCACAAATGAAGCTAAATTTTCAGCCACAATATTCTATACATTACAGCGTTTAAAAGTGGGTGAGTTATCAGATGTGCTGTTATTTGAAACCTCTGAAAAGGCACGCTATACCGAATTATCCACATTAGATAAGATGCGTGAATGGGTTGTCTCACAAGGGATTAGTAAAGCTGAATTTAATAAAGTCGTCCATTCCAAAGAAGTGAAAGAGGATGTGAGTAATGCCATTTATTTGACAGAAGAATATGGTGTTTTTACTTTCCCTTATGTGGTTGTGGGCGGGAAATATGTGCTCACCGCGAGTACGCTGTATAACGATGATTATGGCGTAGCAGTATTAGATTTCTTAGTAAATAAACTCGAACAAGAAAGGAAAAAATAATGAAAATCGGGATTGTTGGTGCAATGGCACAAGAAGTGGAAATTTTATCCCAATTAATGACAGATAAAAAAGAAACGAAAGTGGCAAGTGCGGTCATTTTTGAAGGCAAAATTAATGGCAAAGAGATTGCATTATTACAATCTGGGATTGGTAAAGTCGCGGCAGCTATTGGCACTACCGCTTTATTACAATTGGCTAAACCGGATGTAGTTTTAAATACCGGCTCAGCAGGCGGTGTCGCAAAAGGTTTGAAAGTAGGAGATATCGTTATTTCGGATGAAACCCGCTATCACGATGCTGATGTGACAGCTTTCGGTTATGAAAAAGGTCAATTACCCGCCAATCCAGCGGCTTTTCTTTCTGATAAACAATTAGCCGATTTAGCCGATGAAATTGCACAGTCACAAGGGCAAAATGTAAAACGTGGTTTAATTTGTTCGGGTGATAGTTTTATTAATAGTGAAGAAAAAATTGCTCAAATTAAAGCGGATTTCCCTAATGTAACAGCAGTAGAAATGGAAGCCACGGCAATTGCACAAGTTTGTCATGCCTTTAATGTACCTTTTGTGGTCGTTCGAGCTATTTCTGATGCTGGCGATGGCGAAGCAAGTATGTCATTTGAAGAATTTCTCCCACTTGCTGCAAAACAATCCTCGGCATTAGTGTTAGGCATGATAGAAAGATTATAAGAGGTAATGTATGGGTATGATTATTACTGTTGATGGCCCAAGTGGGGCAGGTAAAGGAACACTTTGTTACGCATTGGCAGAAAAATTAGGTTTTACCTTATTAGATAGTGGTGCGATTTATCGCGTGACTGCATTGGCTGCGTTGAAACGTCATGCTGACTTAACTGATGAAGAAGGATTAGCGGAGTTAGCCCGTCATTTAGATATTCAGTTCATTCCGAAGAATGGAGAAGTCAATGTACTTCTTGGTGGGATGGATGTGAGTCATTTAATCCGTACACAAGAAGTAGCGGAGGCTGCATCAAAAGTGGCGGTTTTCCCAAAAGTGCGGTCAGCTTTACTGCAACTTCAGCAGGATTTTGGTAAAAATGATGGCTTGATTGCGGATGGGCGAGATATGGGAACGGTGGTTTTTCCAAATGCACAAGTTAAACTGTTTTTAGATGCAAGTGCGGAAGAACGTGCAAAAAGACGCTATAAACAGTTGCAAAATAAGGGAATTAATGGTAACTTTGCACAGATTTTAGCCGAGATACAAGAACGCGATTTTCGTGATAGAAATCGTGAGGTTGCGCCATTGAAACCGGCTGATGATGCTTTATTGTTAGATAGTACAACATTGAGTATTAATGAAGTCATCGCTCAAGCGTTAGCTTATATTCAAGAAAAAGCGTCAATTTCGATTTAACTGTTTATTCAAGGAAGAATAGACATTTATCCTCAACCCCGCATTTTATGGATCTTAATGTGGATGTTATTAACTTAAATTAAGAAGATTATTTATATGTCAGAATCTTTTGCTCAACTCTTTGAAGAATCATTAAAAGGCCTTGAAACTCGTCAAGGTTCAATCGTTAGCGGTACTGTTGTTGCTATTCAAAAAGGCTTTGTACTTGTTGATGCAGGCTTAAAATCTGAATCTGCAATTCCTGTTGCTGAATTCCAAAACGCTCAAGGTGAACTTGAAGTTAAAGTTGGCGACACAGTAAACGTAGCTTTAGATGCAGTTGAAGATGGTTACGGCGAAACTAAACTTTCTCGTGAGAAAGCTGTTCGTCACGAATCTTGGATTGAATTAGAAAAAGCTTACGAAGAAAAAGCGACCGTTATCGGTTTAATCAACGGTAAAGTGAAAGGCGGTTTCACAGTTGAGTTAAACGGTGTTCGTGCATTCTTACCAGGTTCATTAGTTGATACACGTCCAGCACGTGAAGCTGATCACCTACTTGGTAAAGAATTAGAATTCAAAGTAATCAAATTAGATCAAAAACGTAACAACGTTGTTGTTTCTCGTCGTGCAGTGATCGAATCTGAAAACAGCCAAGAACGTGAACAAATCCTTGAGAACCTAGCTGAAGGTTCAGAAGTTAAAGGTATCGTTAAAAACTTAACTGACTACGGTGCATTCGTAGATTTAGGTGGCGTTGACGGTTTATTACACATCACTGATATGGCTTGGAAACGTGTTAAACACCCAAGTGAAATCGTGAATGTAGGCGACGAAGTAACTGTTAAAGTATTAAAATTTGACAAAGATCGTACTCGCGTATCTTTAGGCTTAAAACAATTAGGTCAAGATCCTTGGGTTGCTATCGCTGAAAACCACCCAGTAAACAGCAAATTAACTGGTAAAGTAACTAACTTAACTGACTATGGTTGTTTCGTTGAAATCTTAGATGGCGTTGAAGGTTTAGTTCACGTTTCTGAAATGGATTGGACTAACAAAAACATCCACCCATCTAAAGTTGTGAGCTTAGGCGATACAGTTGAAGTAATGGTGTTAGAAGTTGATGAAGAACGTCGTCGTATTTCTTTAGGTTTAAAACAATGCAAACCTAACCCATGGACTCAATTCGCTGAAACTCATAACAAAGGCGACAAAGTTACTGGTAAAATTAAATCAATCACTGATTTCGGTATCTTTATCGGTCTTGAAGGTGGAATCGACGGTTTAGTTCACTTATCTGACATTTCTTGGAATGTTGCAGGTGAAGAAGCAGTTCGTAACTACAAAAAAGGTGACGAAGTTTCTGCAGTAGTATTAGCAGTAGATGCAGTGAAAGAACGTATTTCTTTAGGTATTAAACAACTTGAAGATGATCCATTCAACAACTTCGTAGCAATCAACAAAAAAGGTGCAGTAATTTCTGCAACTGTTGTTGAAGCTGACGCTAAAGGTGCTAAAGTTGAATTAGCAGGTGGCGTTGAAGGTTATATCCGTGCAGCAGACTTAACAAACGAAGTTGCAGCAGGCGATGTAGTTGAAGCGAAATACACTGGTGTTGATCGTAAAGCACGTATCGTTCACTTATCTGTAAAAGCGAAAGATCAAGCTGAAGAAGCAGCTGCAGTTGCAAACGCGAATAACAAACAAGAAGATGTTGCTATTCCAAACGCAATGGCTGAAGCTTTCAAAGCAGCTAAAGGTGAATAATTAATTCACATGAATAAGGCTGGGTCATGGACTCAGCCTTATTATTACCGGCTATAATTTACAAGGATTTAGCGGTAATTTATTATGAACTAATGCATTACCTGTAAGTCTTAATAACAAGTTTAAGTATAAATTTAAAGGAGAGTTGACGATGACTAAATCTGAACTAATTGAAAATCTATCAACAAAGCACCCAACTTTATCCGCAAAAGAAGTAGAAGGTATTGTAAAGGATATTCTTGAACTCATTGCACAATCTTTAGAAGAGGGGAATCGTATTGAAGTGCGTGGTTTTGGTAGCTTCTCTTTACACCATCGTCAACCGCGAGTGGGCCGTAATCCTAAAACCGGTGATTCTGTAAAATTAGATGCTAAATCTGTACCGCACTTTAAAGCAGGTAAAGAATTAAAAGATCGCGTAAATGTTTTTGCTTAAATATTCAATCGATATCAATAAAACGACACTTAGGTGTCGTTTTTTATTACAAATTTTGGCATAATGAAACTATTCTTAACAAGGAGATTGTGATGATTAAATATATTCTCGGACTCATTATTGTGCTAGCTATCGTAATCGTTGCGGTAACTATAGGGGCGAATAATGATCAAGTAATCACCTTTAACTACATTGTTGCTGAAAGCCAATTCCAACTTTCAACGCTAGTCGCGATTTTATTTGGTTTTGGATTAATTTTAGGTTGGTTAATTACTGGATTCTTCTACTTAAAATTAAAATTCAAAAATATGTCGTTAGCGCGTCAAGTTAAACGTCAAACATTACAAATTAACGAATTAACGACTACTCGCGATAAGGCAGTATAATGCTTGAATTACTCTTTCTGCTTCTGCCAATAGCCGCCGCTTATGGTTGGTATATGGGGCATCGGAGTGCCAAGAAAGATCAGGAAGATATTAGTAATAAACTCTCCCGTGATTATGTCACGGGGGTCAATTTTTTGCTTTCCAATCAAACGGATAAAGCCGTTGATTTGTTTCTTGATATGTTGCAAAAACAAGAAACAGAAAATGAAATTGAAAGCAACTCACAATTTGAAGCTGAGCTAACGCTCGGTAATCTTTTCCGTTCTCGAGGCGAAGTGGATCGTGCTTTGCGGATCCATCAAGCACTCGATCGTAGTCCCAATTATTCTTTCGAACAAAAATTATTAGCTAAACAGCAACTCGCCAAAGATTTCATGACCGTCGGTTTTTATGACCGCGCTGAAGCGCTTTACATCATTATGGTGGATGAACCAGAGTTTGCTGAAAATGCACTTCAACAGCTTTTGGTGATTTATCAAAAAACAAAAGAATGGAAAAAAGCCGTTAATATCGCAGAGAAGCTTGCCAAGATCTCACCCAAAGAAAATAATGTGGAATTAGCACAATGTTATTGTGAATATGCCTTAAGCAGTGAACTTGAAAGTGCGGTCGAAAAACGCAGTATTTTACAAAAAGCGCTGAATGTATCTCCAACCAGTGTGAGAGCATCAATGCTGCTTGCTGATTTAGAAATGGCCAATAAAAACTATCGTCAAGCCATTCATTTTTTAGAGAATATTCTTAATCAAAATCCAATTTATATTGGTGAAGTGCTGAAAACGCTCAAATATTGTTATGATGAATTAGGAGAGAGAGATAACTTTGAGTTATTTCTAATTCGAGCCAGTCAGCAGGTTAACAATACTAAAGTCGATTTAATGTTAGCAAGCGTGATTGAAGAGAAAGATGGCAAGAGTGCCGCACAATCAAAACTTTATCAACAACTTACCAAACATCCAAGTACATCTATTTTCCACCGCTTTATTCAATTTCAAATTGATGATGCAGAGGAAGGGCGAGGTAAAGAAAGCTTAATTTTGCTACATAAAATGGTCGGTGAGAGAATTAAGCAAAGCTTTGGTTATCGTTGCTCAAATTGCGGTTATCAAACCCATAAATTAATGTGGAATTGTCCTTCTTGCAAACAGTGGGAATCCATCAAACCAGAACATAATTAATTGACACAGTGAGGTAAAATTATGAATAGCAAAGTAATCGTTGCATTGGATTACGAAACGGAAGCACAAGCGCTATCCCTCGTGGATCAAATTGATCCAAGCTTATGCCGCTTAAAAGTGGGTAAAGAAATGTTTACCACACTGGGAACAAATTTCGTTAAGCAATTACACGAGCGTCAATTTGATGTTTTCCTCGATCTTAAATTTCATGATATTCCTAATACTGTGGCAAGAGCGGTGCGTTCGGCGGCTGATTTAGGGGTATGGATGGTTGATGTCCATGCTAGCGGTGGTCTAAAAATGATGGAAGAGGCGAAGAAAATTCTCGAGCCTTATGGAAAAGACGCACCGTTATTAATTGCAGTAACCGTATTGACCAGTATGGAAGATTTGGATTTATTACAAATCGGTATTAACTCTTCACCACTTGAGCATGTTTTACGTCTTGCACATTTAACCCAGCGAGCGGGATTAGATGGCGTCGTTTGTTCACCACAAGAAGTGGAGATTTTACGTAATGCTTGTGGTCCTGATTTTAAATTAGTCACACCGGGGATTCGCCCAATTGGAAGTGATTTTGGTGATCAACGTCGCGTTATGACTCCTGCTGCGGCTATTCGTTCTGGTTCTGATTATTTGGTGATTGGTCGCCCAATTACGCAAGCTGACAATCCAGCAGAAGTGCTTCGTTCAATTAATTCATCACTTTTGTAATATGACAGAGAGTACTTTAGTTTATTCTACCGAAGTTGGTCGAATTAAAGAGCAAAAGCAGCCGGTGCAACGCCCTAAAGGTGATGGTGTGGTTCGCATCCAAAAACAAACCAGTGGTCGAAAAGGTGCGGGCGTCTCAGTGATTACTGGGCTAGATTTATCTGATGATGAATTGAAAAAGTTAGCGGCTGAACTTAAAAAACGTTGTGGCTGTGGTGGTTCAGTTAAAGACGGCAATATTGAGATTCAAGGCGAAAAACGTGATTTACTAAAACAACTTTTAGAACAAAAAGGGTTTAAAGTAAAATTAGCGGGTGGCTAAGATAAAACAAAAAATCCATCTTCAATTGAAGATGGATTTTTTTATGATTAACTTTCCATGAAATCTGGTTGGTAAGCAAAGAAAATTGCACCCAAGAAACTTAATACAGCAAATACCAGAAATACATTATTTGGATTTGTAGCTTTGCGACTAAAATATTTAGCCGAGAAGAAAATATAAAGCACAAGCATGATAATTTTCATGATGAGCCAGCTTTGTAACTGATAACCGACCAAGAAAAAAATCGTTAAGCCACTCGCGATTAAAAGTGTGTCAACTAAGTGCGGTAAAATTTTTAGCAGCTTAATCGCTCGCCAATCTTTCCCACTTAATTGCATTCCCCCACGGATAATTAATAATCCCAAACTTAAAAATGCACAAACAATGTGCAAATAAACTAACATAATCACTCCAGATGTAAAAGGAAAGTGCGGTCAAAAGTGACCGCACTTTAATTTCTTATTTTGCAATACGCTTATATTTAATACGATGTGGTTGTGTTGCGGCTTCACCTAAGGTTTTCTTTTTCCACTCTTCGTAGTCTGAGAAGTTACCTTCGTAGAACGTCACTTTACCTTCATCACCGTAATCTAAAATATGAGTTGCAATACGGTCTAAGAACCAACGGTCATGGGAAATCACCATTGCACAACCAGGGAATTCTAAGATCGCATTTTCTAACGCACGTAAAGTTTCAACGTCTAAGTCATTGGTTGGTTCGTCCAATAACAGTACGTTACCACCACGTTGTAGAAGTTTAGCTAAGTGTAAACGACCACGTTCACCACCCGATAATTCGCCCACACGTTTTTGTTGATCTACGCCTTTGAAGTTGAAGCGTCCAACATACGCACGGCTTGGAATTTCAAAGTTACCAATAGTGAGAATATCTTGTCCGTTAGACACTTCTTCCCATACAGTTTTCTTATCATCCATTGAGTCACGGAACTGATCGACAGAGGCAAGTACCACAGTTTCACCCATTGTAATTGAGCCGCTACCTGGTTGTTCTTGACCTGAAAGCATACGGAATAGGGTAGATTTACCCGCACCATTCGCTCCGATAATACCAACGATAGCCCCTTTTGGAATGCTGAATGATAAATCATCAATTAAAGTGCGATCACCGTAAGATTTAGTGAGATGTTCTACCTCAATCACTTTATCACCTAAACGTGGACCAGGTGGAATAAAGAGTTCGTTTGTCTCGTTACGTTTTTGATATTCGCCAGAGTTTAATTCATCAAAGCGCGCCATACGTGCTTTGCTTTTCGCTTGGCGACCTTTAGGATTTTGACGAACCCATTCTAACTCTTTCGCAATTGATTTTTGACGTGCATTTTCAGTTGCTTGTTCTTGTTCTAAACGTTTCTCTTTT
>JAGZXE010000044.1:0-9006 GCA_018378615.1 Parahaemophilus parainfluenzae | reverse complement strand
TTTTTATTTTCGTATGCTGATTTTAACGTAAGGATATTTCATGATCAAAGTAATGATTTTTTCATTCATAATGAAAATAATTAATGCAGAGAAAGATTAGCCTTCAGCAATTCCCATCGCACAAACGGCAGCCGAACTCCATGCCCATTGGAAATTGTAGCCACCTAACCAGCCGACAACATCTAACACTTCACCGATAAAATAGAGGCCTTTAATCTTTGTGGCTTCCATGGTTTTGGATGAAATTTCATGGGTATCAACACCGCCCATCGTGACTTCAGCCGTGCGGTAGCCCTCAGTGCCATTAGGTATAAATTGCCAATTGTGGATTAAATTCTCTAAATTTTCTAACTGCACTTTACTTAAGTTCGCGATCACTTCATCTTGAATCAAGCCTTGTTCTAGCCAAAGTTCGATTAACTTTTTCGGTAATAATCGACTTAATACAGTCTTTAACTGCAATTTAGGTGAAGATTGACGCATTTCATCCAAATGATGACGAATGTTGTTATAGGGCAATAAATCTAAATGAATGCTTTCACCCGGTTGCCAATAATTGGAAATTTGCAAAATGGCAGGCCCAGATAAACCACGATGGGTGAATAGCATTTGATGAGTAAAGGTTTTGTTTTGATTTGTCGCTGCCACATCTAATGAAACACCAGAGAGTGCTGCATAGAATTTTTCACTTTCTCGCCATGTGAACGGTACAAGACTCGCACGTGGGGGAATCACATTTAATCCAAACTGTTCTGCAATTTGATAGCCAAAAGGCGAAGCGCCTAAGCCAGGCATGGAGAGCCCACCGGTGGCGATAATTAAATTCTGGCATTGCCATTCAACCGCATTTACCTTCAATTTAAACCGCACTTTAGGGTTGTTTTCAACGGCTTCGACATCACTCACTTCGCTGCGTAGTTGAATGCTTACACCATATTTGTCACATTCCGTTCCGAGCATCTTCACGATATCTTCTGCACCGTTATCACAAAATAGCTGTCCTAACTCTTTTTCATGGTAAGGAATGCCATACTCAGCGACTAAAGCAATAAAATCCCATTGTGTATAACGTTTTAAGGCAGATTTGACGAAATGCTTGTTTTGACTGATATAACGGTCTGGACTGATTTCCATATTGGTGAAATTACAAAATCCGCCGCCAGACATTAAAATTTTTCGGCCAATTTTCTTACCGTTATCAAAAATGGTGGCTTGCTTGCCCAGCTTTCCTAACTGTGCGGCACAAAATAAGCCGGCAGCACCGGCTCCAATAATGATATTTTCTGAATAATGAGACATAGCTTATTGTGAGGTTTGTCCTTTTTCAAAATAGTCTATCATTTTGATTCGTTGGATGACAGTACGGCGATCCACGGCAGAATTCCCCGAATCTAATAATTGTTGCCAATAAGCTTTGGCTTTTTCAGCTTCATGATTTTTAAAAGCTTCAGTCGCCAATAATGTGATTACCGAGATTTCATGTTTATCTTGTTTTAACGCCTCATCCATTATTTGCTGGATTTGTGGTGTGATATTTTGACCTGCTTGATAATAAAGTGCGGTCGCTTTAAGCCCTAAAATAGCCGGTGTTGTGCCTGAAATTTTTTCTGCATTCCCGTAGGCAATCAGTGCATGATCAAATTCATCATTTTGCATATAGGCATCACCTAGCTGAGCCCAAAGCTCAGGGTTATTCACATCTTCTCGAATTTTATTTTGAATTTTGAGCACCATATCTTCTTTTTGGTGCACCATTGATGTATCTGCTTTTTTATTAGCAAGCTCAACCATCTCTTTTTCGCCTTGTTGAACACGTTCAAAACGATCAAGGGAGAAGTAATAACTTAAAGGAAGAATCAATAAGATTGCAAAGACCCAAATGGCGGATTTGGTTTCAAATTTGACCGCACTTTTTTCTTCTTTAGGCGCACTATGAGGTTGATTTTCGAGTTGTTTTGGCTCGCCTTCTGATTTTTTAGTAGAAAATAAAATTAATGCAAAAGCCCCAATTAATAACAAAATAGGCAATAGCCAGAGTAGTGCTGTATTCCATTGGAAAGGTGGCTTATAGTTCACGAAATTACCGAAACGAGCTGTCATCGTGTCGATAATTTGCTGATTCGTTTTTCCTTCATCCACCATTTTATAGACTTCAATACGTAAGTCATAAGCAATTGGTGAATTGGACTCAACTAAGTTTTGATTCTGACATTGTGGGCAACGTAAGGATTTTGCCAGTTCAACAGCACGAGTACGATCGGCTTGGTTTTTAAACGCATAGGTATCCACCATTTCTGCGTGAGCAAAAAGGGCGAAAGCCAGTAAAAGTGCGGTCAGAAATCGGGTTAATTTTTTCATTTTACTTTTTAGTTAATTCATCAAGTTTTGGTTTGATCTCAGTGAGCCATGCTTCGCGATCCATATAGCCAGAATGACGATAACGGATCATGCCGTGCTCATCGACGACATAGGTTTCTGGTGCGCCATCTACGCCTAATTGCATCGCAAATTCACCACGGCTATCGTCAATAGTGAGTATAAATGGATTGCCCATGCGTTCGAGCATTGCAATACCGTTTTGTGGTTTGTCACGATAGTCGATGCCCACAATTGGCACTTCTTTTGAAATTTCCATCAAAAGAGGGTGTTCCTGTTGGCAATAGCCACACCAACTTCCCCACACATTAAGTAGAAAAGGCTTTTTCGGGAAATCTCTTGGGCTGACAATTTGACTCGGTTCAAGCAAATTCGCTTGATAGAATTCTGGCACAGGCTTATCAATGAGAGCTGAGGCAATTTGTTTTGGATCTTTATGTAAGCCAACAAAAAGCAGTAAGCAAATACTCAATAACAAAATCAGCGGTAAAAACAAAATAAACTTTTTATTCATCACGTTTTCTCTTCAAATTGATGGCTGAACATAATGCACCAAGTGCCATTAAAATGCCTCCGAGCCATAACCAGCGAATAAGTGGTTTGTAATGTAAGCGGAATGTGAACTCGCCTTTGCCTAAGTTATCGCCCATAACAATGTATAAATCGCCCCAAAAGCCTGCATCTAAGCCCACTTCACTCATGGTCATAGTTCGAACATCATAATAACGGCGTTCCGGTACAATTTCAGCGTACGGTTTGCCTTGTTTTGACACGCTAACGAAAGCGACTTCGGCGGTAAAGTTTGGCCCAATTTCATTGGAAAAACGATCGTAGTGGAATTCAAATTGACCTAATTGTTGGCTTTGTTGTGGTGCAAGTCTAACACCTAATTCACTACCAAAGTAACTACTCATCACGGCGCCCATTGTGGCAATAGCCACGCCGCAGTGTGCAAGAATCATTCCAAAATAGGCAAGTCTTACTTTTGCCCAATTTTGCCATAAGGTGACGAATAATACCCAAATAGCGAGGGTGAGCAACACATAAGCGAAGAAATGGAAACGTAACGCACTGTCATTTTGCAGCGCATTCCAAATCATACCATAAGCCATCACTGCAGCGGGAATAAGTAATAACAAGCGTTTGAAAAAGTGTTTCTTATCGGCTTTAAACCAGCCTAAGCAAAGAGTGCCCGCCATGGCAAAAAGCACTAACGTAAGCAAGGGTAAGAAAATACTATTAAAGTAAGGGGCTCCCACGGAAATACTGCCCCAATTCATGGCTTGGAATAGCATTGGATAGAAAGTGCCTAAGAATGTACTGACGGTGGCCACGGTCAATACGATGTTTAAACCTAAAATAGCCCCAGTTTTAGAAATGAGTGGAAATTTGACCGCACTTTCGTTGGTATTTGTGCGTAGTGCAAATAAACTGAGCGAGCCGACAGTCAGTAAGAAGAAAATGAGTAATAGCACATAACCACGGGAGCTATCTAAAGCAAAGGCGTGAACGGAGGTTAATGCACCTGAACGGACAATAAATGTGCCTAATACACTGAATGCAAAAGCGAGTAGGGAAAAGAGTGTTGTCCAGTAGCTAAACATGCCTTGCTTTTCAGTCACCATCAAACTGTGTAAAAGTGCGAGTCCCAATAACCATGGCATAAGTGAAGCGTTTTCTACTGGGTCCCAGAACCACCAGCCACCCCAGCCTAATTCGTAATATGCCCACCAGGCACCGAGAACGATCCCTAACGTTAAGAATAACCAAGAAACGAGAACCCAAGCTCGCATCGCACGCGCAATTACTTGTGCAGAACGATTAAAGATTAAGGCAGAAATTGACATGGCAAAGTTGACAGCAAAGCCCACATAACCCACATATAACAGTGGTGGATGGAAAATTAAGCCAATATCTTGCAGCATTGGATTGAGATCTCGCCCTTCTGCAGGGGCAGGAAAAGCACGTCCAAATGGATTGGAGTAGAACAAAATAAAAATAGCAAACCCAAGACAAATTAAACCGAGTAAAGAAAGGGTTTGTGCAGAAAAAGTGCGGTCATTTTTGCGAGAGAAAAAGGCAAAAGCCACTAACCAAAGACTTAATGTGAAAAGCCAAAATAAAATGGAGCCTTCGTGTCCGCCCCATGTGGCTGCGACTTTAAAAAATGTCGGTAGTTGAGAATTGGAGTGCGCAGCCACGTATTCCAAAGTGAAGTCATCCGTTGCAAAAGAGTAGGCAAGAATACCGATTGAAACGCTCGTAAAAATACCGAAGCAATAACTTAATCCCCAAGCCGTGTTGGTGAGAGAGGGTTTATTTCGCCAAATACCGATTTGCGGCACGATAGAAAGTAAGAGCGCCGCGGTGGTGGCGAAGAGTAATGAGAGAAATCCGAGTTCGGGAAGCATAGTATTCTTCAGTATCAAAGGTTGTATTTTACAAAATAAGGTTGATTTTAAGTATGAAAAACATACGTAAAATTAACCGCACTTTAGTCTTCTAAATAAACAAAAGGCGTATTGTATACGCCTTTTGATTAAATAAGAAATTTATCCTTACGCAACGGTAAGTTGTCCTGCATACAAGATGAAGTAACGTAAGCAGAGAACCCCGATTAAGTCGAAGATTGACACAAGGATAATAAAGTTCTTGTTGTATTTTAAGCTGTCTTTTGCTGCAAGGTTAGCAAGTAGAGGAATGATGATACCAATTAAGAATACCCCAATCCAGAACACAGCCCCCCAGAAGCCGGAAAGTGCATTGTGCAATGCAACTACTTTCTGACCACCACCGAAGTGTAGACCAACAAAGAAACAGATTAATAAACCAAGTTCAGTTACCATAATTGGCACTTCAAATTTGTGAATGAAGTGTGATTCATGGCTATCACCTTTTAATTTACCTGCAATGAGGATAAATAAGAAGGTTGCAGCGATACCGGAAGAGGTACCTGAAGCCAAGAATAACGCTGGTAGAACAGGGTTATTTAACATTGGGTAACTGATCAATGCTGAAAGTAAGAAACCGGTATAAGCCCCTAGCACAGCGGCTAAGATGAAGAGAATAACTTCTACAGGACCAGTTAAACGTTCTAATACATTGATAATTTTACCGACAAAGCCAAGTTTTGGCATAAAACGTTGGATGAACGCCATGATATCTTCTTTGAAGATAACCGCACACCAACATACCAAGAACAGCATATAAACTTGGAATAACATTACCCCCATAGACATTACGGAGTTGAATTGATAGTTAAACATCAATTTCCAGAATGTCCAAGGACGTGCCAAGTGGAAAATTAACAGGGTTAAACCAATTAATGTTGGCACAGAACCTAAAACGGCGGCTGCTCGGATAATCCAGTTTTTGCTAGGATTTTCTAATTTGTGACTACGTTTATAAGCAATCGCTAATTGTACCGCACCGGAAGAAATACCAAGTAAGAACAAATAGATAGCGATTGTTGAATCCCACACCAAGTTAGGTGTGTGAAACGGAACAGGATAATCTAATGTCATCTTCTTGGCTCCCCGTGTTGGAATGGAATATGGTAAAGATTTGGTTGAGTACCTAATTCCACTTTAGTGCGATAAACCGGATTTTCTTTCACTTTGCGGGAAACTGCACTGCTTGGATCATTCATATCACCAAAGGTTAATGCTTTGGTTGGACAAGCTTCTACACAAGCAGGTTGTTTGCCTGCTGCTAAGTTTGTATCGCGACAGAAGTTACATTTATCCGCAGTACGGTGTACTGGGTGAATGAAACGTACGCGGTAAGGACAAACTGCAACACAGTATTGGCAACCTACACAAAGATCTTTATGCACATCTACGATACCTGTTTCAGGATCAATAAATGATGCACCGGTTGGACAAACTGCCACACAAGGGGCGTTTGTACAGTGTTGGCAAGATTGACGGAAAAACTCGTATTCTTGATTTGGGAATTCGCCGTAAGGTTCGCTACGGAGAATTTCCAAACGTGAAACGCCTTTAGGAACGTGGTTAGTTTCACGACAAGCATCCATACAAGCGGTACAGCCGATACAAGCTGTTTCGTCGTGTACCATTGCATAGCGTTTCGGTTTATCCGCCTTTTCCTCTTTCGCTAAAGAGGTGACTGATGTCCCCGTCATAAGGATTAATGCCCCCATGCCGGAAACAAAGTTTCGGCGTGAACAAGCTGTCATTATTTATCCTTTTGTTCGGTTGATTGCGTTTGTGATTGTGCTTCTTTTGCCGCTTTGCGTTTTTGTTGTTCGCCGTGGCAATCTACACAAAGTTTCACACGATTTTTCGGTTGAATACCTTTCATCGCATCATCTTTCGGGTGTAATGTGTGGCAGCTTGCACAAGGCAATTTCATTGCGTGAACATCGTGCGCCCAAAGTTTTTCACGAAGTTTTGCCGGTTGGTGACAAGCAAAACAAACTTGGTTTTGTTCTTGCGCGGTATACATTGGTTTTTTATCACCAAAGATATCGCCATCAAAACGCATCATATCTTTTGCACCACGACGGTGATCTTCCGAAATATTACCGTGACAGTTTACACAGTTAATCGGTTTACCTGTGTTAGGGCTTTTTTGATTTAAGTGTGCGCCGTGGAATTTACCAAAGTGTAATTCACCACCAGATTGATCTAAAGTTTGGTTTTTATCAACTTGGTCAAATTTGTGACATTTTGCACAATATTGGTTTGGATCACGTTGGTTATCCATTTGTGGCTCGTAAGTGAGTTGAGAGGCAGGTGTTTTTGCCATCTCTTCCGCACTTGCAGCCATTGGCATTGCCGCAAGCATTGCAAGCAATGCAAGGGATTTTGCCGATTTGCTGATTAAAGAAGTTAAATTCATTCTGATTACCTCAAATATATGGTTAAAAATGACCGCACTTCGACACTTTAGTTACAAAGTGCGGTTCTTTTTTTATTGTTTTGTTGCGGTATCTTCAGCTAATTTGCCATTGGCTTTCGCTTCTTTTACCCATTGAGGTACAACAGTTTCTAAGAATTCTTTTTTCGCTTGACGTTCTTTCTCGATATCAATACCCATTACTTTCCATGCTTTATCAGCTGTAGAAATATCTGGTACTTCAACCGGAGTTTTCACGCCATGTTTAGTTAAGATTGCTGCAAGTTTAGCACGTGCATCCGCAGCTTTGTCGATACCAGAACCTAATACGCGAAGCATTACATCAGGTGCGTGCATGTGACCACCGTGACTTGCTGCTGCGTAGTCCCAACGCCATTGAGCGTGACGGATATCCATTAAAGCAGGTTCCATTTCTTCTTTAGTTGCACCTGCATCCCATGCCGCTTTCGCTTCAAAGTGAGCACGAACAACTTGATCTTCTAAACGACCCATTACATCTTTCACTTCTTTTTTACGTGAAGCAACGATGTCTTTAAGTTTTTCTTTGCTTTGATCGTGACAGTTTGCACATGTGGTATCAAATGCATCGAATGGGTTTTGGATTTGGTGGTCGGTGTAAACTTTACCGTCTTTACCTTGTACTTTAGGCATGTGACAGTCGATACAAGTTACGCCGTTTTTACCGTGCATACCTAAAGACCAAATTTCAAAGTCAGGGTGTTGCGCTTTTAACATTGGTGCTTTAGAAAGAGAGTGAGTCCAGTCACTGAAGCCGATATCATCATAGTATTTTTCGATGTCATCAACAGTTTGACCGTTATCCCAAGGGAAGGTTACTTGTTTTAAGTCGCCCGCGAAGTAGTATTCAACATGACAGTTTGCACAGATTTCAGCACGTTTTTCAGTGCGAGCAGCTGTGTTAAAGCTTAAGTTAGCTTGTTCTTTACCTTCAGCTTTTGCTTTTGCTTGAAGTGCATTATTTAAGTGATCTAATGCACGAAGAACGTGTGGACGAGCAATACGTAATGCAGGTTTGCCTTCAGCAAAGTCTTTAGAGGTCGTATCGTGACAGTCAGCACAACCGATCGAGTTGACAATTTCTGGTCCACCTTTAGCCCATTTGGCACCAAAGTAACCATCTTCACCCCATTCTGCAATTAAACGAGGAACGTCTGGACCTTTACAAGTCCAACATGCCATTGGTTGAGGGCCATCATTTGCATTTTTGGGCGCACCAGTACGTAAAATATTACGTACATCTTCTACTGCATAAACGTGACCACGAGGTGCGTTATATTCTTTTGCGAAAGAATAGCCCCCCCATAACACGATTAAACGAGGATCTTGTTCATTAGCATAGATGATTTTGTCGCCTTTTTCAGTCGCTTTCCACGAATTGAATTGGCTAGGATATTTCTCAGCAAATTTTTCATTCACTGCTTCGATTTTTAAATTAGGGTTTGGTGCTTCCACAGGTTGTTCAACAGGCTTGTATACCATTTCAGCCATCGCTGAGTTATACACACCTAAAGCTGCGAAAGAAGTGGCCAAAACAAGGCTTTTTCTCAATGCGTTCACGATAATCACTCCATTAGGAAAGAATAAAAAAACAATTTTAAATGCGAACAATTCCTATTAAGCTTTTGAATTCACTCATAAAAATAGCTCAACGCAAGCATAAGATACCAAAAAGCAGTAGTTTTCCTAAGGTTTTTTTTCAAAACTTTGAGGTTGATCAAACTTTAAAAT
>JAGZXE010000043.1:0-12496 GCA_018378615.1 Parahaemophilus parainfluenzae | reverse complement strand
TGAAAAAAGTAATAAAATTCCGCCAGCTGATTCCAATTTGAAAAAACGCTGAATTTGTTGAATCAAACTCAGTTTATTCATTCATTCTCTCCTAAAAAAGTAATAAAAAATAATAAAGCTTGGATACTATCACAAATTTACTAATTTAGGGAAAATAGGCTGTGGATAATGTGTAATTTAATCGGAATGTGATAGATTTCGTGATCTATTTCACAAAATTTATTTTCATTTTTGGAATAAAAAACAATTTAATAGTAAAATCCTCAAAATTTATTTATTCGAGAATACTTATGTTTTCAAAAAAAGATATCATCGTACTAGGTATGATGATTTTTGCTTTATTTTTAGGCGCGGGAAATATTATTTTCCCACCGATGGAGGGGTACTCCGCAGGTAACCATTGGGCAACGGCTTCGCTAGGGTTTGTGATAACAGGCGTACTCATGCCATTTATTACATTGGTTGTTGTGTCAGTGTTAGGACGTGGCGAAGAACTGACTAAGGACTTACCCAAGTGGGCAGGCGTATCCTTTTTAACCATTCTTTATTTAGTCATCGGTTCAACCTTTGCAATGCCTCGAATTACCAATGTCGCTTATGAAATGGCATGGTTACCATTGGGGCTCGTTGAAGATAGTGCGACGGCACGTCTTATTTTTTCTGTGCTTTTTAATATTATCGCGATGGGATTCATGATTCGTCCAAGCACAATTATTTCAACGGTGGGTGAAGTAATGACCCCAGCATTGTTGGTGTTATTGGTGGTTGTCGGTATTACCGTTTTTGTTTCACCACTTTCTGATATTGTTGCACCTTCCCAGGCTTATGCAGAGAATTCAGCATTAACCACAGGCTTAATTAGTGGTTATCAAACCATGGATTTACTGGCAGCGATTGCATTTGGTGGCATTGTTGCACGTGCATTGGCTGCAAAAAATGTAACGAATCCACAAAAGATTGTTAAATATACGATTTCAGCCGGTTTGGTATCAGTTGTCTTATTAGGTTGCTTATATTTTTCTTTATTCTACTTAGGGGCGACTTCTGATGCGGTGGCGCAAGGTGCAACAAATGGTGGACAAATCTTCTCTCGTTATGTGAACAGTTTATTTGGTTCTGCGGGAACGTGGATTATGGCTGGGATTATTACTTTAGCAAGCTTAACCACATTAGTGGGCGTAACTAGTGCTTGTGGTGATTATTTCTCTAAGTTTTCGACACGTTTTTCTTATCCATTTTGGATTGTTTTCTTCACTGCAATGACGACAATTATTTCACAGTATGGACTAACAAAATTACTCCGTGTCACGATTCCAGCATTATTCTTGATTTATCCGATGGCGATTATGTTGGTGGTTTTACAGCTTATGCGTAATAAACTGCCTTCTATTCGATTGAGTTATTACACCACTATTTTTGTGACGGTTTGTTTTAGTTTAATTGATAGTTTGAAAAACTTGGATATGTTGCCAGAAGGGTTACATCAAATCATGACTCATTTCCCGCTCTATTCACAAGGGCTTGCGTGGCTTGTACCCGCATTATGTACTTTAGTGCTTTCTATGATCTTTGGGAAAACCATTTCAAAATAACAAAAATGCCGACAATGATTTGTCGGCATTTTTTTATATCAAGTGCGGTTATTTTTTCACGCGTTTTTAGGCGGTAAGACGTTGTCTCACAATTTCAAATAAACATACGCCAGTCGCAACAGAAACATTCAGAGATGACACTGAGCCCGCCATTGGAATACTAATTAACTGATCGCAATGTTCACGAGTAAGGCGACGCATACCTTCACCTTCCGCACCCATCACTAAGGCAAGAGAACCCGTAAGTTTACTTTGGTAAATGGTTTCTGTTGCTTCGCCAGCTGTACCCACTACCCAAATATTATAGTGTTGTTGTAGATCTCGCAAAGTACGCGCTAAGTTAGTCACACGAATTAATGGCACAGTCTCCGCAGCACCGCAAGCCACTTTACGTGCGATAGAAGTGAGTTGAGCGGATTTATCTTTTGGTACGATAACAGCACTCACACCAGCAGCATCCGCAGTACGTAAACAGGCCCCCAGGTTATGGGGATCTGTCACACCATCAAGCACCAATAAAAGTGGATTTTGTTTACGAGTAAGAAGTTCATCCAAATCATGTTCATTCAGCTCTTTCGCTTCTTGCACACGAGCAATCACACCTTGATGCACTTCACCATTGGATTTTTTATCTAATGTTTGACGGTTTACAAATTGCACCGCAATGCCTAAAGCATAGAGTTCATTAAGTAAGGGTTGTAGGCGTTTATCTTCACGGCCTTTCAGCACAAATACTTCAATTAAACGCTCAGGGCTATTTGCTAAAATGCTGTTTACAGCATGGATACCATAGATATTTTCTGACATAGGGTTCTCTTATTTATTATTTCTTCCGTTTTCTCGTCGGTTTCTTAGAAACGTCTTTATTTTTGACCGCACTTTTACGTTTTTTTGACGCTTTAGGTGGCAGTTCCTTAAAGACTTTTTTTGCTTTTTGTTTCGCCGTTTTGCCCACACGACGTGGTTTTCTGGCACTTTCGACTAAACTGAAATCTACCATTTTTTGTTCTAAATGAACGGCAACTACACGAATTTTTACTTTATCGCCAAGACGGTAGATCATACCACTATTTTCACCGATTAAACGTTGTTTTGCCGTATCAAATTGATAGTAGTCGTTATCTAAAGTGGAAATATGGACTAAGCCGTCAATGAATAAATCATCTAAACGAACGAATAAGCCAAAGCCCGTTACAGATGAGATCACACCACTAAATTCTGCCCCTACGTGATCTTGCATATATTCACATTTCAGCCAATCAGCTACTTCGCGAGTGGCATCATCGGCACGGCGTTCTGTCATCGAGCAGTGATCACCTAATAAATCCATTTCATCAAAAGAATAATGATAGCCTCCAGTATCTGTGGTTTTACGTTTAGCACCTTTTTCTTTTGCTAATAAATATTTAATCCCACGATGAAGGGTTAAATCCGGATAACGACGAATCGGGGAAGTGAAGTGTGCATATTCTTCTAACGCTAAACCAAAGTGGCCGATATTATCCGCATGATAAACCGCTTGGCTTAATGAGCGAAGTAGCATGGTTTGGATAAGCTCGTGATCTGGGCGATCTTTCGCTTGCTCTAATAATTTCGCATAATCTTTTGTGGTTGGTTTCATGCCACCTTCAAGGCTTAAACCACATTCACTTAAGAATGCACGGAAAGACGTCAGTTTTTCTTCACTCGGTGTGGCATGAATACGATAGAGTGCAGGCTCTTTATGTTTTTCCATAAAGTTTGCTGCTGCAATATTCGCAAGAATCATGCATTCTTCAATGATTTTGTGAGCATCATTTCGCACAACAGGTTCAATGCGATCAATTCGTCCCATGGCATTGAAAATAAATTTGGTTTCAATGGTTTCAAAATCGATGGCACCACGTTGTTTGCGTGCATTGAGTAATGCTTGATAGAGATGATGCAGTTCTTCTAAATGTGGTACTAGCCCTTGATAACGGGTGCGGAGTTCATCATCACCGTCTAAAATCGCCGCGACTTTCGTATAGGTTAAACGTGCATGAGAGTTCATTACCGCTTCATAAAAACGATAGTCCGTGAGTTTACCTTTGGCAGAAATGTGCATTTCACACACCATACACAAGCGATCAACTTGTGGATTCAGTGAACACAATCCGTTAGATAAAATTTCCGGTAGCATTGGCACAACACGATTTGGGAAGTAAACGGAGTTACCTCGGTTATAGGCTTCAGTGTCTAGTGCAGAACGTAAACGCACATAATAGCTGACATCGGCAATTGCCACCCAAAGTTTCCAGCCTTTACCGCTTTTTTCGCAATATACGGCATCATCAAAATCGCGTGCATCTTCGCCATCAATGGTCACCAGTGGCAGATTGCGTAAATCTACACGGCCTTTTTTTGCTTCTTCAGGCACTTCTTCCGTGAATTTTTTAACGTATTTTTCGACCGCACTTGGGAATTGGTGCGGAATGTCATGATTACGAAGTGCAATTTCCACTTCCATCCCTTTTGCCATATTGTCACCCAGAATTTCGGTGATGATGCCAACTGGTTGAGTAAAGGATGCAGAGCGTTCCTGCAATTCAACCACGACAACTTGCCCCATTCGTGCACCATTGCGGTGTTCATTAGGGACTAAAATATCTCGTCCGATACGACTGTCATCAGGCACTACATAGCTAAAACCATTTTCTAAGAAGAAACGGCCGACAATTTGTTTTTTACGACTTTCAAGTACGCGAACAATACGGACTTCACGGCGACCACGGCGATCCACGCCTGCAGGTTGCGCTAATACAAAATCACCATGCATTACACGTTGCATTTGGTGATTAGGGATAAAGAGATCCTCTTTTTTGCCTTCGACTTGTAAAAAGCCATAGCCTTCTCGATGACCGATGACCATGCCTTTGAATAAATCCAATTTTTCAGGCAAGGCATAGCGTTTACGTTTAGTAAAAACTAACTGTCCATCATTCTCCATGGCACGCAAGCGGCGGCGCATAGCTTCTTGTTGTTCGTCACTTTTAATTGAAAGTGCGGTCAGAATTTCTTCCCGACTCATCGGGGCATTATTTTCACGAATAATTTGCAGAATGTAGTCTCTGCTTGGGATCGGATTACCGTATTTGGCTAATTCTTTTTGATAATTCGGATCCGCTTTTTTAAAAGATTTTTTGGTCATTTATTGTTTATTTTATGATTAATTTTTAAGTTGTGGGGTAGTTTACAGGTTAAAGGGGGGAATGCAAGCTTGTTATCAGACGTTTTGGCAGGACGGTTTACGGCAAACAAAAACCGCACCAAAGTGCGGTTTTATTTTTAAGCTGTTTTAGTGCTTTAATTACGCTAATTTTTTGATTTGAGCAGCTAATTTAGCTTTGTGGTTTGCTGCTTTGTTAGCGTGGATTAAGCCTTTAGAAGCCATACGGTCAACAACTTTTTGCATTTCAACGAATGCTGCTTCAGCTGCTGCTTTTTCACCTGCTGCTACTTGAGCATATACTTTTTTGATGTAAGTACGCATCATAGAGCGTTGGCTTGCGTTGTGTTGGCGGCGTTTTTCAGATTGAACCGCGCGTTTTTTTGCTGACTTGATATTAGCCAAGGTCAAACTCCTAAAATTTCTGTTAGATGATTATGACAAAATAAGGGCGTAGAATATGCCGATTTTTTATACTTTTGTCAATGAATAATTTGTGTTGATTTCGGTGAGACACAACCGAAAGTAAGCATCGTTATTTAAAAAAAGCGCTTTCTATTGGCTCACACAAACGATGTGGGCGGGATTTTATCAGTTTTTTTCGTTGGAATATAGCGTAAAAACAAAAATTCTATACAATTAAGGCAAATTTTTTTGAAGAGACCCCCTATTTTGAGTAAACGACTTTTAAAATCCGGCATTATCGTGAGTGGGATGACATTAGTGTCCCGTGTGTTAGGTTTAGTCCGCGATGTGGTGATTGCCCATTTAATCGGTGCTGGTGCAGCGGCGGACGTGTTTCTATTCGCTAACCGTATCCCAAACTTTTTACGTCGTTTATTTGCGGAAGGGGCATTTTCTCAGGCTTTTGTCCCTGTGTTAGCCGAATATCAAAAATCGGGCGATCTTTCTAAAACGAGAGAATTTATCGGGAAAGTGTCGGGTACGCTAGGCGGATTAGTCAGTATTGTCACTTTACTTGCTATGGTGGGATCACCTGTCGTAGCAGCGATCTTTGGGATGGGCTGGTTTACTGATTGGCTAAATGACGGACCTGATGCACACAAATTTGAACAAGCCTCTTTACTCTTAAAAATCACTTTCCCTTATTTATGGTTTGTCACCTTCGTGGCACTTTCCGGCGCGATTTTAAATACGATAGGCAAATTTGGCGTGATGTCGTTTTCGCCTGTTTTACTTAATATAGCGATGATTGCGACCGCACTTTTCCTCGCGCCAAGATTAGACAATCCCGATCTTGCCCTTGCTATCGGGATCTTCTTAGGCGGTTTATTACAATTTTTATTCCAAATCCCTTTCTTGAAGAAAGCAGGCTTGCTCGTAAAACCAAAATGGGCATGGCATGATGAAGGGGTAGCGAAAATCCGTCGATTGATGATTCCTGCCTTGTTCGGAGTTTCTGTGAGTCAAATCAACTTATTGCTTGATACGGTCATTGCCAGTTTCTTAATGACGGGCTCTATTAGTTGGCTTTATTATTCAGATCGTTTGTTAGAGTTTCCACTTGGTTTATTTGGTATTGCGATTTCCACTGTAATTTTACCGACACTAGCTCGCCATCATGTAAATCGCGAAGATAATTCTTCCCAAAGTGCGGTTGATTTTCGCAACACCATGGACTGGGGCGTACGAATGATTTTATTACTCGGTGTGCCTGCCGCGATTGGTATTGCCGTGTTAGCCCAACCAATGTTACTCGTGTTATTTATGCGTGGCAGTTTTACCTTAACCGATGTGCATGCTGCCTCTTATTCTTTATGGGCGTTCAATGCCGGTTTACTTAGCTTTATGCTGATTAAGATCTTGGCTAATGGCTATTACGCACGTCAAGATACCAAAACGCCCGTGAAAATCGGGATCATCGCCATGGTGAGTAATATGGGCTTTAATGTCTTGGCGATTCCATTTAGTTATGTGGGTTTAGCGATTGCTTCTGCCATGTCAGCAACCTTAAATGCTTATTTGCTTTATCGTGGTTTAGCGAAAGAGGATGTATACCATTTTTCACGTAAAAGTGCGGTCTTTTTTCTGAAAGTTTTAGGCGCAGCCTTAGCCATGGGCGGTCTGGTTTGGTATAACTGCCCGTCGATTCAAGAATGGGCTGCCATGACATTTTTAATGCGTATCTATTGGTTGGTTTGGTTAATTGGGCTGGCTGCAGTCGTTTATTTAGGCGTATTGGTGCTCTTGGGTGTTCGTAAACACCATTTACTGACAAAACATTAAGTTACCGCTATAATGCACCGATTATTTTTCGTTTTTTGGATAAGATGTAATGCAATTAATTCGTGGGCTTCATAATTCACAGCCATATTTGTCAGGGTGCGCATTAACCATTGGCAATTTTGATGGGGTGCATTTGGGGCATCAGGCGATTTTGCGTCATCTTCGTCAGAAAGCGAATGCGCTGAATTTACCCATGGCGGTGATGCTTTTCGAACCACAACCGCGAGAATATTTTATGGGTGACAAAGCCCCTGCGCGCTTAATGCGTTTAAGAGATAAATTGCATTATTTGGCTCAGGCGGGTGTGGATGTGGTGATCGTCGCGAAATTTGACCGCACTTTCGCTAATCTTCCTGCAGAACAATTTATTAAAGATTGGCTTGTACGCAAATTAAATGTGAAGTTTCTCAGTATTGGTGATGATTTCAAATTTGGTGCGAAACGTTTAGGCAATTTTGCGATGTTGCAAGAAGCCGGAAAGCAGTTTGGTTTTGAAGTTGAAGACAGTCGTACTTTCTGTTTAGATGAGTTGCGTATCAGTAGTACCGCTATTCGTGAAGCGTTGGCTAAAGATGATTTACAGCATGCGGAAAATTTACTCGGCAAGCCTTATCGTATTTTTGGTCGTGTGATACACGGCAATAAATTAGGGCGAACCATTGGTTTTCCTACCGCGAATGTTCGCTTACATCGCCAAGTGAACCCAGTAAAAGGGGTTTATGCCGTGAAAGTGCGGTTAAAATCGGGCGAGATTTTTAACGGCGTGGCAAACATGGGAAAACGCCCAACCATTAACGGTACGATACAATTATTAGAAGTTCATTTATTTGATTTTTCTCAGAATATTTATGGGCAAATGGTCGAAGTAGAATTCTGCCATAAGATTCGCGATGAGATAAAGTTTCCGTCTTTTGAAGCGCTGAAAGCTCAAATTGAACAAGACGTAAAAACAGCGAAAGCATTTTTTGCAAAGTAGAATTATATTGAAATATAAAATTGGAAAATAACATGACAGTTGATTACAAAAACACGTTAAATTTACCTGAAACAGGTTTCCCAATGCGTGGCGATCTAGCCAAACGCGAACCTGTAATGTTAAAAAATTGGTATGACAAACAGTTGTATCAAAAAATCCGACAAGCAACGAAAGGTAAAAAATCCTTTATTTTGCACGATGGCCCTCCGTATGCGAACGGCAATATTCATATCGGCCACGCCGTTAATAAAATTCTGAAAGATATTATTGTTAAATCTAAAACCGCATTAGGTTTTGACTCGCCTTATATCCCAGGTTGGGACTGTCATGGCTTGCCAATTGAATTAAAAGTAGAAGGTTTGGTGGGTAAACCAAACGAGAAAGTGACCGCAGCTGAATTCCGCCAAAAATGCCGTGAATACGCTACAGAACAAGTAGAAGGTCAGAAAAAAGATTTTATCCGTTTAGGCGTGTTAGGCGATTGGGATAATCCTTATTTAACGATGAACTTCGACACCGAAGCAAACATCATCCGTACACTCGGTAAAGTCATTGCTAACGGCCACTTATACAAAGGTTCAAAACCGGTGCACTGGTGTCTGGATTGCGGCTCTTCTTTGGCGGAAGCAGAAGTGGAATACGAAGACAAAGTTTCTCCGTCTATCTATGTGCGTTTCCTTGCCGTAAGTGCGGTCGAAATTGAAGAGAAATTTAACGCAGTAGGCAAAGGCCATGGCAAATTATCTGCTGTGATTTGGACCACCACACCTTGGACAATGCCATCTAACCGTGCGACATGGTTTGGACGACTTTATTGTAGGACAAAAATATAATTTACCAATGGCGGGTCTTGTATCGAATGACGGTAAATTTATTTCAACGACTGAATTCTTCGCAGGCAAAGGTGTATTTGAAGCCAATCCATTGGTTGTTGAAAAATTACAAGAAGTGGGCAACTTATTAAAAGTTGAGAAAATCAAACACAGTTACCCACACTGCTGGCGTCACAAAACCCCGATTATTTTCCGTGCAACCCCACAATGGTTTATTGGAATGGAAACACAAGGTTTACGCCAACAAGCATTAGGCGAAATCAAAGGTGTACGTTGGATTCCAGATTGGGGTCAAGCACGTATTGAGAAAATGGTTGAAAACCGCCCAGACTGGTGTATTTCCCGTCAACGTACTTGGGGCGTGCCGATGACCTTATTCGTACATAAAGAAACCGAAGAACTTCATCCACGTACTTTAGAATTACTTGAAGAAGTGGCTAAACGTGTTGAGAAAGCCGGTATTCAAGCATGGTGGGATTTAGATGAAAAAGAATTATTAGGGGCTGACGCAGAAACCTATCGCAAAGTGCCTGATACCCTTGACGTATGGTTTGACTCAGGATCAACCTATTCTTCTGTTGTCGCGAATCGCCCTGAATTTAACGGTCAAGATATCGATATGTATTTAGAAGGTTCTGACCAACACCGTGGTTGGTTTATGTCTTCTTTAATGCTTTCTACGGCAACAGACAGCAAAGCGCCATATAAACAAGTATTAACCCATGGTTTCACCGTGGATGGTCAAGGCCGTAAGATGTCAAAATCTATCGGTAACATCGTGACCCCACAAGAAGTCATGGATAAATTCGGTGGTGACATTTTACGTTTGTGGGTTGCATCTACCGACTATACCGGTGAAATGACTGTTTCTGATGAGATCTTAAAACGAGCAGCGGATAGCTATCGTCGTATTCGTAACACTGCGCGTTTCTTACTGGCTAACTTAAATGGTTTCGATCCGCAACGTGATGCAGTTAAACCGGAAGACATGATTAGCTTAGATCGTTGGGCGGTAGCTTGTGCGTTAGATGCACAAAAAGAAATTAAAGAGGCGTACGATAACTATCAATTCCACACTGTGGTACAACGTTTAATGCGTTTCTGTTCTGTGGAAATGGGCTCGTTCTACCTTGATATTATCAAAGACCGTCAATACACCACCAAAGCGGATAGTCTTGCGCGTCGTAGTTAGGCGAGAATGAAAAATTAGATGATGCTTACTGGCAACAACTGATTAAAGTGCGTTCTGAAGTGAACCGTGTATTAGAAATCGCCCGTAACGACAAAGTGATCGGTGGTGGTTTAGAAGCAGAAGTAACGGTTTATGCTAACGATGAATATCGAGCATTGTTAGAACAATTAGGCAATGAATTACGTTTCGTGTTAATTACCTCAAAAGCGGAAGTGAAACCATTAGCTGACAAACCAGCAGATGTAGCTACGGGCGAGTTAGAGGGAATTGCGGTAAGCGTAGTACGTTCTAACGGTGAAAAATGCCCACGTTGCTGGCATTATTCTGACAAAATCGGTGTGAACCCTGAACATCCTACACTTTGTCCACGTTGTGTGGAAAACGTAGCGGGTAATGGCGAAGTACGTCAGTTCGCGTAAGCTTAACATCATAAAGAAAAAGAGCGGTCAAAATTGACCGCTCTTTTTTTATACTGAAATGAACAAAAATAAAAAAGGCTGACATGAATCAGCCTTAAAGATTTTATTGGTTAAAAGTATTACACACAGAAGGGTTGGCGCTTTGTAAGCCTTTTCTGAACCATTCTAGACGCTGTGCAGATGTACCGTGAGTGAAACTATCAGGTACCACATAACCTTGGCTGCGTTTTTGTAAACGGTCATCACCCACAGCTTCTGCTGCATTAAACGCTTTTTCTTCATCACCGCGTTCAAATAAACCACTTTTTACCGCTTGGCTCGCCCAAACACCGGCGAAGCAGTCAGCTTGAAGTTCTAATTGAACAGAAAGTTGATTTGCAGTTTTACGATCGCTGCTTTGTTGTGCGCGATTCACTTGCGGCAGAATGCCGAGCATATTTTGTACGTGGTGACCGACTTCGTGCGCAATCACATAAGCAAAGGCTGAATCACCTGCTGCACCCAATTTATTTTTCATTTCATTATAGAACGATAAATCAAGGTAAACTTTGCGATCGCTCGGGCAGTAGAATGGACCCATTGCAGATTGACCCGTACCGCAAGCGGTTGGCGTTACGCCATTGTAAAGTACCATGGTTGGCTCGCTATAAGTTTTACCCATTTGTCTGAAATATTGTCCCCAAACGGTTTCAGTATCCGCTAATACAACTTTAGAAAGACTCGCAAGCTGCTGTTCTTCTTGAGTTTCTAATTGTTGAGAGCTTTGTCCTGAAAAATCAGGAGTACCCACTAAGCCTGAAAGATCCACACCATAATAAGCGCCGACTAAAAGAATGATAATACCGAGCACACCGGTGCCTTTTCCGCCACCGAAGTTACCGCCGCCAGAGCCACGTCTATCTTCAATATTTGAGCTTTCTCTACGACCTTCCCAACGCATAATTTGTCCTTTCTGAGTGAGTAAATTAAAAATCGGCGTATTCTATCAAAGTGTGGTCAATTTTAGATCAGTTTTCTTGAAATATTTACATAGCTTTACACTCTGATTTATGGACTTCTTAAGGGAATTTCAGTATCGTAATAATCCCTTAAACAAACATACAAAAGGAACTTTAAAATGGGTTTATTTGATTTTGTCAGTGACATTGGTAAGAAAGTTTTCTCTAAAGAAGAAGATGCATCTAAAGCAGTGACTCAACACATCGCGGAAGACAATCCTGGTGTAGAAAACTTATCGGTTACCGTTGAAAATGGTGTAGCAAATATCCAAGGTGTGGCATCAACTGCAGCAGCATTAGAAAAAGCAGTATTAATGGCGGGTAACATTCAAGGTATCCACTCAGTAACAAGCGATGCAAGCATCAATAACGGTGAAACCTTAGGCAGTGATGAAACATTCTATGTAATCCAAAAAGGTGACACCTTGTGGAAAATCGCTGAGAAAGCTTACGGAAATGGCGCGAAATACACCGCTATCGTTGAAGCAAACAAAGAAGTGATTAAAGACGCGGATAAGATTTTCCCAGGTCAAAAAATTCGTTTACCGAAAGGTTTATAATTCGATAAAAAGTGCGGTTATTTTTGACCGCACTTTTTTTCTTTATCAAAAATTGTTGATAAATTGTGCAATTTTAGCTAGTTTTCTATTGAATTTTCTGGTTTCTATCGACTGTTTGATTTTCTTTCGCTATAATTTGGCGGTTTTTTATTTTTACAAACAATAACGTGTTCGGTGTGGTTTTTACCGAGTGCAACATTAATTGAGGTTACAAATGTCATTAAATATTGAAACAACTCAAGGTTTAGAGCGTCGTGTGACGATCACCGTTCCAGCTGAAGCTGTAGAAAAAGCAACTCGTGAAGAATTCAAACGTGCAGCAAAAAATGTACGTGTTGATGGTTTCCGTAAAGGTCACGTGCCAGCTCACATCATTGAACAACGTTTTGGCGCATCAATCCGTCAAGATGTATTAAACGATCTATTACCACGTCATTTCTTTGACGCAGTAATCGCTGAGAAAATCAACATCGCAGGTCGTCCAACTTTCGC
>JAGZXE010000042.1:0-17409 GCA_018378615.1 Parahaemophilus parainfluenzae | reverse complement strand
GAAAAACGTATGCTTGAATTGGCGAAAACCAATTATGACGTCATCAAAACTCCGGTAAGCTGGCAAGAAGCAAGAGATACTTTTGAAAAACGCGGTGAGCCATACAAAATGGCTATTTTAGATGAAAACATCGAACGTACCGCAACGCCTGCGCTTTATCATCACGAAGAATACATTGATATGTGCCGTGGACCACATGTACCAAATATGCGTTTCTGCCACAACTTCAAATTAATGAAAGTTGCAGGTGCTTACTGGCGTGGTGATAGCAAAAATAAAATGTTACAACGTATCTATGGTACGGCTTGGGCAGATAAAAAACAATTAGCGGAATACTTAACTCGCTTAGAAGAAGCAGCAAAACGTGACCACCGTAAAATCGGTAAAGCGTTAGATTTATATCATATGCAAGAAGAAGCACCTGGTATGGTGTTCTGGCATAACGATGGTTGGACAATTTTCCGTGAGTTGGAAACCTTCGTGCGTACAAAATTAAAAGAATACGATTATCAAGAAGTGAAAGGTCCGTTTATGATGGACCGTGTGTTATGGGAAAGAACTGGTCACTGGCAAAATTACGGCGATTTGATGTTTACTACACAATCAGAAAACCGTGAATATGCGATTAAACCAATGAACTGCCCAGGTCACGTTCAAATCTTTAATCAAGGTTTAAAATCTTACCGTGATTTACCAATCCGTATGGCAGAATTTGGTTCTTGTCACCGTAACGAACCATCGGGTTCTTTACACGGTTTAATGCGTGTACGTGGCTTCACTCAAGATGATGCACACATTTTCTGTACTGAAGATCAAATTGAAAGCGAAGTAACCAGCTGTATTAAAATGGTTTACGACATTTACAGCACTTTCGGTTTCCAAAATATTCAGGTGAAATTATCTACTCGTCCTGAAAAACGTATCGGTGCAGATGATATGTGGGATCGTGCAGAAGCAGGTCTTGCAGCTGCATTAGCGCATAATGGTCTTGAATATGAAATTCAAGAAGGTGAAGGTGCATTCTATGGTCCGAAAATTGAGTTTGCATTACGTGACTGTTTAGATCGTGAATGGCAATGCGGTACTATCCAATTAGACTTTGCATTACCTGGTCGTTTAAATGCATCTTATGTAGCTGAAGACAATGACCGTCGTACACCGGTTATGATTCACCGTGCGATTTTAGGTTCGATTGAGCGTTTCATCGGTATCATTACTGAAGAGTATGCGGGCTTCTTCCCAGCATGGTTAGCACCAGTTCAAGCGGTTGTGATGAATATTACAGACAGCCAAGCGGATTACGTGCAAAAAGTCGTGAAACAACTTTCTGATGCTGGATTACGCGTTAAAGCAGATTTACGTAATGAGAAAGTTGGCTTCAAGATCCGCGAACACACCTTACGTCGCGTACCTTATATGCTTGTTTGCGGTGATAAAGAAATCGCTGAAGGCAAAGTGGCTGTACGTACCCGTAAAGGTGCAGATTTAGGCACTTTCACCATTGAAGAATTTGCTGAAATCTTAAAATCCCAAGTAAGACAACGTGAGTTGAAATTGTTGGGTGAAGAGTAGTTAATCTATAAAATCGGTACACTAAAAAGTGTGCCGATTTTTTTATATTTTATAAAATTGTGAGTAGTAATTTTTATCATAGGATTGGTAATTAGAAATGACAGTCATTTCCATAGATGATATTCGAAAAATTGATGATCAATTAATTTCTCAAAATGTTTTAATTCATCAGAGACCTTCCCAGACCACATTCGAGTGGATGCGTTTAAATAAGATTCAAGGAGATATATCCAGTTTCTATAAACAAGTGGAAGATATATATCAGAAACTTTATCCTCGACAAAAATTTAGTATTCCTAATTTGTTAATTGGTGGTATTGCTTTTAGAGATCAAATATATATAACTAGAATACCGGTTATCTATGGAATGGCAGGGATTAACCTATTTGATTTTGTTGATATTGATCCTTCTGAGTTAGCATTAATGCATAATGTCTATTTTGAACAATATAAAAAAGCGGTATTTTCCATTTGCGATTTATATGATATAGCCTTTGGCATAGATGATATTCTTAAAGAAAAAGAATCTAATGAAATCCTGGTGTATTGGTTAGAAATGATTTTGTCTTCAACTATGTCTGCAGCATTTGCTTTATCGGAGAATATTAATCTTGCTAATGCAATTCAATCATCACTACTTTCGGTAGAGTTAGCTGCTAAATCTAGTTTAATGTACTTAGGTTGTGACGCTAACTATATAAAATCCTTAGGGCATTGTAGGAAGATGATTAAAGAAAATCTAATTTCCTACAAGATAATAGATGAAAATGATGATTTTTTTGAAATATATTATTCATTACCTAAATATGTTGATTCAAGATATAAGCCTCAGAATCTTAGTAAACAAGAATTGGTAAATATAGCAATTAAATCACAGTTTTTAGTATCTGAAATAATTAGAAAAATTAGTAAGAGAAATCTAGCAGAGTCCATACAGTTAGAACAAGAGTTTACTAGACCTTCTTTAAAATAAAAGTAAAAGTGTATTAACAAACCCAAATTCATCTTTCTTCTATATAATAGCCTTATCACAAGGAGGCGAATATGACAGCTCAAATTCAACAATTAACACCAGAATTAACTTTAGAACATATCAATGAAATTCCTGTTTTAATCTTAAATCATCCAGTAGGAACGGCTCGAATTGCATTACAAGGGGCGCAGCTATTAAATTGGCAACCTAAAGGGGCAGAGCAGGATATTTTTTGGTTAAGTGAGATTGAACCTTTCACACAAGGTGTGGCAATTCGCGGCGGTGTACCGCTTTGTTACCCTTGGTTTGGAGGTGTTAAACAGCCTTCACACGGTACAGCGCGTTTATGTTTGTGGCAATTAAGTGATTATGATCTGCAAGCGAATAAAGTGCAGTTAGAATTTTCGCTCTTTTCTGAATATGGTGTGATTGAAGCCAAAATGAAAATGGAATTTACCGATAAATGCACAATGACTTTAACGCATTTAGGCCAAGAGCCTGCTCAAGCAGCATTACACAGTTATTTTAATATCAGTGATATTTCACAAATTGAAGTCCAAAATTTACCAAGTCGTTGTTATGACTCATTACAGGGTAAACATACAGATGTTCCTTCAACACGCAGAATAGAACAAGGAGTCGATTGTATTTATACATTAGAGGAAGATAACACATTCTTGGTGGATAAGGCATTTAATCGACGTATTCAAATTACCCATCATCATGCAGATTCAATTGTGCTATGGAATCCTTGGGAAAAAATGCCAAGTGCAATGAAAGAAGATGGATATCGAAATATGGTGTGTATTGAAACCGCAAGATTAGAGAAATTACTTCAATTTGGTGAAAGTATTTCGGCTGAAATAACTGCTTTACCCGCTGATATTTAAAGGAATAGAAATCCTTGTTGCATAAACGTGGCAAATACTATAAAATTTTGCCCGTTTTTTGTTTGTTTTTATAGCAAATGATTGAAGAAATCTTCTGTTTTAAATGCAGTGGGTTTTATCTTAAATAAATAGAAGGAATAACATTATCAAAACCGTAAAAAAAGCTCCGGCAGCTAACCGCCCGAATCGCATTAACGATGAAATTCGAGTAAAAGAAGTTCGTTTGATTGACCAAGATGGTGAACAAGCGGGGATTGTATCAATTCAACAGGCCTTAGATATGGCAGAACAAGCAGCGCTTGATTTAGTTGAGATCAGTCCGAATGCCGAACCACCGGTTTGTCGTATTATGAACTACGGCAAGTTCCTCTATGAGAAGAGCAAAACTGCAAAAGAACAGAAGAAAAAACAAAAAGTCGTACAAGTGAAGGAAATTAAATTCCGTCCAGGTACAGACGAAGGTGACTACCAAGTTAAATTACGTAGCTTAATCCGTTTCTTAGAAGATGGCGATAAAGCGAAAATTACCGTACGTTTCCGTGGTCGTGAAATGGCTCACCAAGATATCGGTTTAGACGTATTAGAACGCGTTAAAAACGATTTGGCTGACATTTCAGTAGTGGAATCAGCACCAGGTAAATTAGAAGGTCGCCAAGCAGTAATGGTGTTAGCTCCTAAGAAAAAATAATTTTTTATTTAGATCTAATCTAGATAATCGAATTTTCACTTCGGTGAGAATACAACTGCACATTGGGCAAACTACGCAGCCTAATTGCTTTTGGAGAAGGGCAATTCAATTTGCCATATTGGAATAATTAGTGCCTACAAGTAATCTTCGGATTCGCCTAATTATGTGTTTAACTTAAAATGCGGAGTTATTTTAACAATGCCTAAAATTAAAACAGTACGTGGTGCTGCTAAGCGTTTCAAAAAAACAGCTTCTGGCGGTTTTAAACGTAAACAATCTCACTTACGTCATATTTTGACTAAAAAGACAACTAAACGTAAACGTCATTTACGTCATAAATCAATGGTTGCGAAAGCAGACCAAGTTTTAGTAGTAGCTTGCTTACCATACGCATAAGCCGTTATTTAAGCAAAACGTACGATTAGTTAAATTAGTTAAAATATTACATAGGAGATTAAATAATGGCTCGTGTAAAACGTGGTGTTATTGCAAGAGCACGCCATAAGAAAGTTCTTAAGGCTGCTAAAGGTTATTATGGTGCACGTTCACGCGTGTATCGCGTTGCTTTCCAAGCGGTGATCAAAGCTGGTCAATACGCATATCGTGACCGTCGTCAACGTAAACGTCAATTCCGTCAATTATGGATTGCACGTATCAATGCTGCGGCTCGTCAAAATGGTTTATCTTACAGCAAATTCATCAACGGCTTGAAAAAAGCGTCAGTTGAAATCGACCGTAAGATCCTTGCTGATATCGCTGTATTCGACAAAGTAGCGTTTGCTGCATTAGTTGAAAAAGCAAAATCTGCACTTTAATTTTTTAAAGTTTAGATTCAAAAAATTAGGACGCTGAAAAGCGTCCTTTTTTATTATGTCTAAATACAGTCGAGGTATAAAAATCATATGCTATGTGTATGGAATCAAAAAGCTTAAGCAATGAGTAGAAATATTGGCTGTCATTATAATCTAACAATTAATGCCTTCACCTCTTTATTACTCCTTAGCTTGATTAGTTGAGTAAATTACTATATTATTCGCGCCAAATTATACCTAATAAACATGATCTTTTTGGAATTTAATATATGAAAATTTTAAATAAAGCGTTTCTTTCGGTGATGACATTAGCGTTAACTGGGTGTGGGACCTTAATGACTTTAGATCAACCAGAGGCTTATAGTGGTGTTCAAGAAGATGTTTCTCGTCTTACCTTTTCTAAAACTGCTCCAGCAGGAGATGTTGGTGAGGCCTTTGGTACAATTCTTTTATATCCATTTATCATTATTGATGTTCCATTAAGTTTCGTTGGCGATACCCTAATGTTGCCGGTTAAAGGTATTCAAAAGTTATCACAAGATTAATTTCAAATAAAGAGCGGTTAGATTTCACAATGTTTTTATAAAATAGAGTGGAATTTAACCGCTTGTTATTTTTGAATGGGAACAGAATAATCCTCTAAAAAGGAGCCAAAATGACAAATATTGTCGCATTAATTGCAGCAACCGTATTAAATCTACAAACTCATTTTATACCTGTGAAATCAAATGAGGCTCTAACAGACTTGGTGATGATTGAACAGATACCCATGACTCAAGCCCAGCGCGCTGAAAAAGCGAAAACCTTTTATGAAGAAGGTTATGATTATTTCTACGGTATTTCATATCTCGTAAATCGTACTTTAGCGGTGAAGTATTTTCAGAAAGCTGAAAAGTTAAAGAATGCAGATGCTTTATTTTTCCTATCTATTCATCAACAAAATAATGGCAATTTGAAGGAAGCTACCCAAGCAGCGAAAAGATCGCTTGAGTTGGGGGATGAAGCCGCCAAAATTATATTAGGTAAAATTCAAAAAGATGAAAAATTGAGGAAAGAAGGTAATACACTTGAATTAGGAAATGAAGTCACCAAAATTAAAGTAGGTGAAATTCAAGAAGATGAAATATTGATGAAAGAGGGTTTCAATGCACTTAAAAAGAAAGTGGATTCTGGCGATATGCATTATGTGGATTCTTTAGGCTATGCTTATGAATTTGGAATCGGCACTCCTTTTAGTATTAAAGAAGCGATGAAATATTATGAAATGGCAGCAAAACAGAATAATACGATAGGGATGACGAATCTCGCTGATCTTTATCTTCGAGAAAATAAATTGAAAAAAGCGAAGCCTTTATTAGTTAAAGCCGCAGAAAAAGAATATGGCTATGCACAGTATTTACTAGCGATGAATTTTTTTGATCTTTATTCTGACAACAATAAAGAAGCATTATTTTGGTTAGAAAGGGCAGCGAGCAATGATGAGCCACATGCACTTTATCAATTAGGTTTATATTATGCAGAAAAAGCTGATTTAGCTAAATCCATTCAATACTATCAACGCGCCGCAGAGCTTAATTATGGAGATGCGCTTCTTGAGTTATCTTATATCTATGGCGAAGGTATTGGTGTTGAGCAAGATGAGGATAAAGCATTATTTTTCCTTAAGAAGGCTGCAGAATCAGGTAACCAAGAAGTGCTTGATGAATTAGCCGCTATGGCATTGAGTGGGCAAGGCAATATGGATGCTAAAGAAGCAGAGTATTGGATTAAAAAAGCTGGCTATACGGAAGAGATGCTTAAAGAATTAGATAAGCTACAAGAAAAAAGTTTAGAGATGTTTGAAAAAATGCAGAAAGAGAATCAGTAAAAGCGATAGATATACATATTAAAAAACAAAATAAAAACCTGCTTTTCAGCAGGTTTTTATTTTATATGAATGCCAAATTAACCATGGCAAGTTTGGCAAGCGGCTTGGAACATCCAAACAAGTTTTTCTTGTTCTTTGATGTAATCGCTCATTTGAGAAGCAGTACCTTCATCATCAGACTCACCCGCTAATTCAAGGATTTCACGTTGTTGTTCAAGTAATACTTTTAATCCTTCTAATGTGCCTTTTAAGCAAGATTGCGCATCACTTACCCCTAACTCTTCTTTAATACGTGAGTGTTGGAAGTATTGTGAATAACCGTTATGCGGTGTGTAACCTAAAGTTAAGATACGTTCTGCCACTTCATCTACTTTTACTACTAAATCTGTGTAGATTTCTTCAAATTTTGCGTGTAATTCAAAGAAGTTTACCCCTTTAATGTTCCAATGGTAACCGCGCACGTTGGTATAGAATACTTGATAGGTTGCTAATAATTCGTTTAATTTTGCTGCTAATTTTTCAGATGCTTTTTTATCTAAACCGATTGATGTTTTTGACATAGTATTTTCCTCTTATTGTTGATTAAAATATTGTTCCCTTGCTTGGGAAGTACGGTCATTATAAGCATCATTTTTTATGATAGCTATTTCATATTATCTAGTGATTTAATAGTTAAAATCTATCTATAATAAATTATGCATAGCTAAAAACTTTTATTTTGAGTTGCGAAAAAAACTCTGTGAAGTAGATCACACATTCAATATTTCCCCTTTGACAGAATGAAGCGAAGATGATTATGATTGATACAAATCATTTTATTCTAAGATTTGATTGCTTTACTTCATTTTCGAATGAAATGTTTGGCTAGGTTTAAAAACCAAAAATATGATTTTATTACTCATCAGGAGTTTAGTATGACAAAGCATTTTTCCTTTGAAACGAATGAATCTCGTCGTCATTTTATGAAACTTATGGCTGGCGTGGGGGCAGGTCTTGCATTTAGTGGCACATTAGGCACATTTGCACCAAAAGCCTTTGCTGCAGACATTAAAGGTAAAACTATTGAAGCGGGGATTGCTTATCCGCTTTCTACCGGTTTTGACCCAATGACATCAAGTGGTGCTTCACCTTATGCAGCAAACTTGCACATTTTTGAAGGTTTGGTGGATTTGCATCCTGCAACTCGTGAACCTTATCTTGCTTTAGCAGGAAAAGAGCCTGAACAAGTTGATGAAACAACATGGCGCATTACTTTACGTGAAGGCGCAACCTTCCATGATGGCGCACCAGTCACCACTGAAGACGTTGTGTATTCTTTCAATCGTATTATGGATCCAGCCAATAAATCATTATTTGTGATGTTTATTGATTTCATTGAAAGTGTGAAAGCTTTAGACGATAAAGTGGTGGAATTTAAATTGAAATATCCATTTGCTTTATTTGCTAACCGTTTAACTTGCGTGAAAATTGTACCGAAACACGTGATTGATAAAGTGGGGCAATCTGCATTTGATGCACACCCAATTGGTTCTGGTCCATTCAAATTTGTTTCAGCGGTGAAAGATGACAAAATCGTCTTTGAAGCGTATGAACCTTACAACGGTAAATATCCAGCACAAGTTGAAAAAATGTCTTGGTTATTACTTTCTGATGCCGCAGCTCGTGTAACTGCACAAGAGTCTAAACGTACTCAAGCAATGGAAAGTGTGCCTTATTTAGACATTAGTCGCTTGAAAAACAAAAAACAACAAGTGCAATCCGTTCAATCTTTCGGCTTGCTATTCTTAATGTTTAACTGTGAAAAAGCACCGTTTAACAATCCAAAAGTACGTCAAGCGTTGCACTATGGTTTAAATACAGACAAACTTGTTGATATTGTATTTGATGGTAATGCAGAAGCAGCAACATCATACTTACAAACCACTCACCCAGATTATATTAAGGCATCAACTCAATATCCTTATGATCCGGAAAAAGCAGCGGCATTATTAAAAGAAGCCGGTGTAACTGAGCTTAAATTTGAATTGCTCGCAACCGACCATGACTGGGTGAAAGAATCTGCACCGTTAATTTTAGAGTCTTGGAACAAGATTCCAGGTGTGAAAGTCACTTTACAACATCTACAATCAGGTGCGTTATACAGATCATGGGAAGAAGCGATTAACATTATTGCGGCAGAAGTACCACTTTATCCGATTGTTCATCGTAAACTTCCTTCTGCATGGGATGATAGCAGCCTTGAGGGCTATCAACCATTGGCAACAACCGGTTTATCTTTCCTCGGTGTGGGCCGTAAATAAAAGCACTTTTTAATTTAATGTTTTGGCTGTTGAGCAATCAACAGCCTTTTTTCTTTTTATCTTAAAGTGCGGTCATTTTTCTCTCTGTTTTTCAGTCATTTTTTCTCTTAATTTCATTTCCAAAAAATCTTTGTGAAGCCGATCACAGATTTGAATTTTGCTCTATGCACTTGGATTGACAGGGCTTAGACTGAACATTATGATTACTGTGATTCATTTTGTTTTTGAATTTGATTGTTTTACTTCATTTTTGAAGCTAACGAATTTCTCAAGCTAGAATAGGAGAAGTCAGATGGAAATGATACTTCGATTATTGTTACGCCGATTGATGGCCTTGCCGGTCATGATTCTAGGTGTAACAGCACTCGTTTTTGTGGTGCTTCAATTCACACCAGGTGATCCCGCCACGGTGGCATTAGGCGAAAGTGCTAGTGAAGCGGCAAAACAACTTTACCGCGAATCACATGGCTTAAATGATCCACTCTTTGTTCAATATTTTCGTTTCTTAGGCAACTTACTTGTATTGGATTTTGGTGTGACGATGCCACCAGAATTACCGATTAGTAGCATGTTAGCGAAATCTTTCCCAATCACGTTACAACTTACCTTAATTGGTGTGGTGTTTGCGGCAGTGGTGTCTTTCTCATTAGGTGTACTAGCCGCGCTTTATCGTGATAGCTGGGTAGACCAAGTGATTCGTTTAATCTCTGTTGCAGCGGTTGCAACACCATCATTCTGGTTAGGTATCTTACTTATTCAATGGTTCTCTTTGGAATTAGATTGGTTGCCTTCTGGTGGTTTTGTGCCATTCAGCGAAAGCCCGATGGGGTATATCAATTCTATGATTTTGCCATCTCTTGCGCTTGCTGTGCCAGTATGTGCTTCATTAATTCGTGTGGTGCGTACAACCATGGTAGAAGAAATGGATAAAGATTATGTGAGAACGGCGATTGGTAACGGTGTACCTTATGCAACTGTTATTCGTCACAACGTATTACGTAATGCATTAATCACGCCTGTGACCGTATTAGGCTTACGTGTAGGTTACTTACTTGGTGGTGCGGTAGTTATCGAACAAATCTTTGACTTACCGGGCATGGGTAAATTGATCTTTAACGGCATCGTCAACCATGACTTACACTTAGTACAAGGTGTGGTTCTGACAATCGCCTTTACCTTCGTTTTAGTGAATATTATCGTTGATATTCTCTATGTGTTGATTAATCCTAAAATTCGGAGTCTATAATGTTTCGTCAAGGTTTAGCAGATCGATTAGCTGCAAGCGGTGCGAGATTCCGAGCACTTTCCACCGCATCAAAAATTTCATTATTATTCTTAGTTTTCGTTGCTTTAGTGGCGGTGTTTGCCCCTTGGGTAGCAACACATGATCCATTAGAAGTGATCGCACGTATGCGTGCTCCAAGTGCGGAATATTGGTTTGGGACGGATCGACTTGGTCGTGATATTTTCTCTCGTATTGTTTATGGTGCCCAAACGTCCTTATTTATCGGTTTAGGTGCGGTAGCTTGTGCCATTATTTTCGGTAGTGTTTTAGGTGCAACTGCAGCCACATCCGAGAAATGGGGCAATGAAATTATCATGCGCTTAATGGATATTTTAATGGCCTTCCCAGGTATCGCATTAGCCGCAGTGTTATTAGCAACCTTTGGTAACTCTGTACCAGTTATTATTATCACCATTGCCGTGGTTTATACCCCGCAACTTGCTCGTGTGGTTCGTGCGAATGTGGTATCACAATGGGATGAAGACTATGTGCGCGCTGAACGCGTGATTGGTGGTAGCCGTACTTATATTCTTCTCAAACACGTTGTACGCAATACTGCTGCACCAGTTTTAGTCTTTGCAACCGTAATGGTGGCAGATGCCATTGTATTCGAAGCATCACTTTCTTTCTTAGGCGCAGGTGTACAACCACCACATCCTTCATGGGGTAATATCCTTTCTGAAGGTCGTAACATCGTATTAAACGGTGCATGGTGGGCGACAACCTTTGCGGGTGTCATGATTCTTTTAACTGTATTAGCCTTAAATATCTTAGCGGAAGGGCTTACCGATGCATTGGTTAACCCGCGCTTAAAAGGTGGTAAAAAACCAGAAGGCAAATCAGATGAGCGTCTTTCTACTGACGTACAAGAAGCACTTGCTGAAGGTCTTGCATTAAAACGTTACTTACTCAAATTACATGAAAAAGAAATCACCCGTACGAATCGTATGCAATTAAATCCAAATGCAAAACCGATTTTACAAGTGAAAAACTTAGCTATTCGTTTCCCTAATCGTTATGGTGAAATTCCATTAGTGGATAACATCAGCTTCACCGTAAATGAAGGGGAAACCATGGGGTTAGTGGGTGAGTCTGGTTGTGGTAAATCTATTACGGCATTCTCTATCATGGGCTTGTTACCAAAAACAGCCAAAATCACTGGGGAAGTGCTTTTCACTGATCGTAGTGGTAAACAACACAGCTTGCTCAATTCTCACAATTTAAGTGAATTGCGTGGTTCTGAAATTGCGATGATTTACCAAGACTCTTTAAGTGCATTAAACCCTTCAATGCGTATCAAAGATCAAATGGCACAGCTCATCAAACGTGGCAGCCACCATACCGCAGAAAAATTGCTGGAATGGGTACATCTTGATCCTGAAAAAGTGTTGAATCGTTATCCTCACGAACTTTCTGGTGGTCAACGTCAACGTGTAGTGATTGCAATGGCATTAACTCGTGAGCCGAAATTATTAATCGCCGATGAACCAACAACTGCATTAGACGTCACTGTTCAAGCTGAAGTAGTGAAATTACTGAATGAATTACGTGAAAAACTGGGGTTTGCGATGGTGTTTGTCAGCCATGATTTAGCATTGGTTGCACAGTTAGCTCACCACATAACGGTAATGTATGCAGGTCAAGTGGTTGAAATGGCGCCAACATCCTTATTGCTTGCTAATCCAACTCACGAATATACCCGTGGCTTATTGGGCTCTGTACTTTCAACTGAAGTCCGTGCGAAACGTTTATATCAAATTCCAGGCAGCGTACCATCGCCTTACGATTTTGCTACAGGTGACCGTTTTGCAAGTCGTTCATTGCGGCCAGATGCAAATCCGGAACAAAAATTGGTATTTACCGCTGTAGAAGGCGAACCGTCTCACTTGTGGGCTTCTCATCTAGCTAAGCCTGTAACGGAAGCGAAAGGAGCATAATATGAGCAGTAGTATTAAAGTCATTAAAGAACAAAACATCATTGATTTAGAAAATATCGTGGTGCAGTTTCCTTCTCGCGACGGTTCATTGTTTGGACGTAAAAAATTCACAGCAGTAAACAATGTGAGTCTTGGTATTAAAGCAGGGGAAACCATTGGTTTAGTTGGGGAATCTGGCTGCGGGAAATCTACCTTAGCCAACGTGATCATTGGGCTGCTTAAACCGACATCCGGTTTAGTGAAATTCAACGGCTTACAAATGCAATATGGTAGCTCAGAAGCGAGAAAACAATTCGGTCGTCAAGTATCGGTGATTTTCCAAGACCCTGCAACAGCACTGAATCCTCGTATGAAAGTGTTGGATATTTTGCGTGACCCAATGGATATTCACAATGTGTTACAACCCCATGAACGGGAAAAACGTGTATATGACTTGCTTTCTCGCGTCGGTTTACCACGTTCTGCGGCACAAGTTGAGCCAACTCGTTTATCGGGCGGGCAAAAACAACGTGTCGCGATTGCACGTGCTTTAGCGCTGAATCCAAAACTGATTGTTGCGGATGAACCGACTTCTGCGTTAGACGTATCCGTTCGTGCTCAGGTGTTAAACTTATTGGCGGATTTGAAAAAAGAACTCAATCTTGCCATGGTGTTTATCTCTCATGATATCCAAACCGTACGTCAAGTATCTGATCGCATTGTCGTAATGTACGGCGGCCAAATTTTGGAAACGGGTAGCACCGAAGATATTTTCAATCATCCAACAGTGGATTACACAAGAAAACTACTTGGTGTGGCTCCATCATTGTTATAAAACGAGTAAATAAAATATCTTAATTTATGACCGCACTTTAAAAGTGCGGTTATTTTTTTGCTTATTTTAGGTATTAAAGCGTTGGTGAAAGGTTAGAAACATATTTCGAAATGCTTTTAGCGTTTAGGTTTTTTCTCAAATAGCGTAGAATGAGTCATAAAAATAAGGAGATTTAATATGCAACAAAAAATTCAACAAGCATTAGCCGATTCGCCACTTTCAAATGTAATTCTTTCTGCATTAGAAGAACAAGAATGGAAAGGTTTTTTACCAGCTGAAAAAGTGCGGTCACTTTGTGATGAATTTAAGCTTACGCCTATTCAATTAGGTTTGGCACTTTTGCCCGTAGCAGCTTGTTATAGCCACACACCCATTTCAGAATTTCATGTTGGAGCGATTGCGATTGGTGAAAGTGGTGATTTTTACTTTGGTGCGAATCAAGAATTTCAGGGTAGTAGCATGGCTCAAACCATCCATGCTGAACAAAGTGCGATTAGCCATGCATGGTTACGCAATGAACCTCGCATCACGGATATCGTGGTGAATTACACGCCTTGCGGTCACTGTCGTCAATTTATGAATGAGCTTTATCAAGCGGATGATTTGAAAATCCATTTGCCACATAGCCAAAATAATCCACTTCCTCAATATTTACCCGATAGCTTTGGGCCGAAAGATTTAGGTGTTGATTTGCTTCTATTAAACAAAGAAGAACAAGGTTTCACTTTGACGACGGAAGATGAAGTGGCAAATAAAGCGATTTTAGGGGCAAACCGAGCGCATTCACCTTATTCTAAAAGCCCTCATGGTGTCGGCATTTTATTTAAAAATGGGGAAATGATTTGTGGTCGCTATGCAGAAAATGCAGCATTTAACCCAAGCTTGCCCGCTATGCAAACAGCGATTAATTTTGCTTACTTAAATCAATTGGATGTATCAAAAATTGAGCGAGTAGTATTTGCAGAGAAGCCTTTTCGTTTAAGTCATCGTAAGATGGCAGAGCAGTTATTGAAGAGCCTCTGCAAGGTTAAAATGGAATATATTAGCCTGTAAAGTGCGGTCAAAAATGAATTAGTTTTTTAACCAAAAGAAAAGGCGAACAGAGATAACCTCTCATGTTCGCCTTTCTTTTTACTGATTTTATGCTAATTCAGCACGTAATTTTTTCGTGACATCCACCATCACTTTTAATGCCGCAATTGTTTCTGGCCAACCGCGTGTTTTCAAACCACAGTCTGGGTTTACCCATAAACGTTCTTTCGGTACCACTTGTAATGCTTTGCGAAGAAGATGTTCAATTTCTTCTGCTGCAGGCACACGTGGGCTATGAATGTCATATACGCCAGGACCAATATCATTCGGGTATTTGAAATCACCAAATGCGGTGAGTAATTCCATGTCAGAACGCGAGGTTTCGATTGTAATCACATCGGCATCTAAGGCGGCAATAGCGGGTAGAATGTCGTTAAATTCGGAATAACACATGTGCGTATGAATTTGGGTATCATCTTGGCAACCCATTGAGCTTAAACGGAAGGCTTCGCCTGCCCATTTCAAATAAGCATCCCAATCTGCACGTTTTAACGGTAAACCTTCACGAATAGCAGGCTCATCAATTTGAATCACTTTGATACCTGCTTTTTCTAAATCTAATACTTCATCAGAAAGCGCTACCGCAATTTGTTTACAGACCGTTTCACGAGAAATATCGTTACGCACGAAAGACCATTGTAAGATCGTGACTGGGCCAGTCAGCATGCCTTTCATCACCTTATTGGTCAGGCTTTGGGCATATTGCGACCAACGTACCGTCATGGGTTCTGGACGAGTAACATCACCGTAAATCACAGGTGGTTTCACGCAACGTGAACCGTAACTTTGTACCCAACCGAATTTGGTGAAAGCAAAACCATCGAGTAGTTCGCCGAAATATTCCACCATGTCGTTACGTTCTGCTTCGCCATGTACCAATACATCTAAGTCTAATTTTTCTTGCTCACGTACGACTAACTCGATTTCTTTTTTCATCGCAGCTTCGTAATCGGCTAAGCTAAGGTCGCCTTTTTTGAAGGCAGCACGCGCATGACGAATTGCTGTTGTTTGTGGGAAAGAACCAATATTCGTGGTTGGCAGAAATGGTAAATTTAACCACGCATTTTGTAATTTAATGCGTTCCGCAAATGGCGATTTACGTTGGTCAGCATTTTTTGGTAAGTTTGCTAAACGTTCTGCCACACAAGTGCGGTGAATTTCACGCGAGTTTTTACGAGCATCCGCAGCAGCTTGAGAAGCCGCTAATTCGGCTTGAACGGCTTCACGACCTTGTTCTAGTGCGGTCTTAATAACACGTAATTCTTGAATTTTTTGTAACGTGAAAGCCAACCATTGATAAAGCTCTGGCTTATTTGCTTGGAGTTGCGTTTCAACTTCTAAATCATAAGGTGTATGGAGGAGAGAGCAGCTTGGCGCAATCCACAAACGATCGCCTAATTTCGCTTTTAATGGCTCAACCACATCTAACACTTGATTCAAGTTTGCACGCCAAATATTACGACCATCAATGATGCCCACTGATAAGATTTTGTCATAACCCGCAAAGGCAGTAAGTTGTTCCGATGCGCGCACTAAATCAATATGTAAACCTGCTACAGGTAAGACTTTTAACAAATCAGCGTGTTCTGCCACAGAACCGAAATAAGTCGCAAGCAATAATTTCGCTTTCACTTGTTCAGCAAAAGTGGCGTAAACCGCTTTATAAGCAGCAATCCATTCTGTCGGTAAATCTAAGGTGAGAGCAGGTTCATCAATTTGAATGTATTCTACGCCTTCTGCCGCTAATGCATTTAAGATTTCAACATAAACCGGTACGAGTTGTGCTAATAAATCAAAGCGATTAAATGTCGCACCTTTTTCTTTACCTAACCAAAGAAAGGTGAGTGGACCAACGATTGTTGGTTTAACTTGATACCCAAGCGCTTTAGCTTCACGAATTTGTGTCACATAGTGTGTTGGATTGGCTTTAAATTGTGTTTCTTTATGGAATTCGGGTACAAGATAATGGTAGTTGGTATCGAACCATTTTGTCATTTCAATCGCAAATTGGGTTTTATTACCGCGCGCTAATTGGAAATATTGATCGAGTGTTAAGTTTTGGCTATCGAAACCAAAACGAGCAGGAATCGCACCTGTTGCTACTTGTAAATCTAAAATGTGATCATAAAGTGTGAAATCAGCCACCGCGACAAAATCAGCATTTGCCTTAGCTTGGTGTTGCCAGTTTAGTTCACGTAATCTTTTTGCAATATCTAATAAATCCGCTTCCGCAATTTCGCCACGCCAGTAACGCTCTTGAGCAAATTTAAGTTCACGCTTTGCACCTACGCGCGGAAATCCAGCCAAATGAAATGTTGTCATAATGAATCCTTCTATTGTTTTGTTAGTTTAGACGTCTAAACGTCTGTTCGTTTATAGAATGCAATAGAAAAGAAGATTACACAACTTCATAATTTTCAGGTTTTAAATGAATTAAATTAATAAAAAAAAGACCGCACTTTAAGATTTCTAAAAGTGCGGTCTTTTTTGTATGAGGTTTTATAGCGTTATAAGGCAGTGACGAAAGTAATCAAGCCTAGAATCACACCTGGTGCATTAGCTAATGAAATAGGCAAATCACGTTTTTCTTTTAACAAACCATAAGCCACCCATAAACTACAGTTGATCATCGTGGCAAAAGGTTGTAACCAACCACCTTTTTGACCTGATAAATTTAGACCAATTTGTTGTAAGTAAGACACATACATACAAACAGAAGTAAATGTTGCGACATAGCCTAAAATGGTAATAAAACGTTGGTTTGTCATTTGCTCTCCTAAGTTTAACAGAATAATCCGAAACCAGATTATTAACTAAAAATTGATAATATGTATAAATTATATATAATAATTAAATAAAAGTCAATAAATGGCGAGATAAAGCAAAGATTGTTTCATTTTAGTTAAGGATAAAATGCATTTTATTAAGAGGGGAATAAAGAGATTAGAGAAAAAAAAGACAAAAAATAACCGCACTTTATCGAGTGCGGTTATATAGATTCTGAACAGTTTAGTTGAGATTATTCAACACCAACCATTACAGAGGTCGCTTTGATAATCGCATATGCTTCTTTACCAACTGCTAAACCTAATTCTTTTACTGCATCGATAGAGATGGTAGAAGAAATGATGTTACCGTTACCGATATCAATGTGTACGATTGCGTTCACAGAACCAGTT
>JAGZXE010000041.1:0-25996 GCA_018378615.1 Parahaemophilus parainfluenzae | reverse complement strand
CGTTGCAGAAGTAAAATCTGACTTAATGGGTGAACAAACCATTCTTTGCGGTATGTTACAAGCAGGTTCAATCGTATGTTACGACAAACTTGTTGCTGATGGCAAAGATCCAGCATACGCAGGTAAATTGATCCAATACGGTTGGGAAACCATTACCGAAGCCTTAAAACAAGGCGGTATCACATTAATGATGGATCGCTTATCAAACAGCGCAAAATTACGTGCATTTGAACTAGCTGAGCAAATCAAAGAAAGCCTTGGTTTCTTATATTACAAACACATGGATGACATCATCAGCGGTCACTTCTCAGCAACCATGATGGCTGACTGGGCAAATGGCGACAAAGATTTATTCGCATGGCGTGAAGCAACTGGCAAAACTGCCTTTGAAAATGCACCAAAAGCAGACGGCATCAAAATCTCTGAACAAGAATACTTTGATAACGGTGTATTAATGGTAGCGATGGTGAAAGCAGGTGTTGAATTAGCCTTTGATGCAATGGTGGCAAGCGGTATCTATGAAGAATCAGCTTACTATGAATCACTTCACGAATTACCATTAATTGCTAACACTATCGCGCGTAAACGTTTATACGAAATGAACGTGGTAATTTCTGATACTGCAGAGTATGGTAACTACTTATTCTCTAACGTAGCGACCCCTATTCTTGCTAAAGAAATCATCCCAACCTTACAAAAAGGTGACTTAGGTGAACCTACACCAGCAGTCGCTATCGACAACATCACTTTACGCGATGTAAACGATGCAATCCGTAACCATCCGGTTGAATTAATCGGTCAAGAGTTACGTGGCTACATGACAGATATGAAACGTATCGCTGTTGCAGGTTAATCATTAAATCGGTAAAATTCAAGCCAACTTATTCAATAAGTTGGCTTTTTTATAATCCAAAGGAATTAATATGAAAAACAATAAAATTTTTAACCGCACTTTTAAAGTGAGTTTAGTGTCTATGGCCTTAGGATTAGTTAATTCGGCATGGGCAACAGATCTCACTTGCTCAAACTCAACAGGATGTCAGTATTCTTGGGGTGCATCACCTAATTGGACTTTCAACAAAAACCAACAAACATCAATTAGTGATGCAATTAATGTAACTATTACACCAGGAAACTACCAAAATATCGCTAAAACCGATATCGGAACTAGCACGCATGGAGGACAACCACTAGCCTCTAGTGATTCACTATTTGGTATTTTTGACCTTACTGATAGAAATAATCAACTTACTGTTAAATCTGGTGTAAATGCCACACTTAAAGAAGACTACCCTTCAAGTTCACTTTTAGATATATCGGGGGCAGTTGCTACTTTAGAAAAAGGCTCAAAACTCATTGTTGAGAAAAATTACGCACAAATTCACAATATAACTGATGCTTATGGTGATTCAAGTGGCAACTCAGCGATTGAATCTCGTGGTGGCAAAATTAATACAGAAGCTGATATTGAAATAAATAACGATGGCTCTAGCGCAATTGAATCTCAAAAGACCTCTGTTATCAATTCATCCAATCATAGTATCAAGATGAATGGAAAGAATGATATTGCCTACGCATTATATGGTGCAGAAGATATAGCAAATATCAGTAATGTACAAATTACTGGAAATCAAGATATGCAATTTGCTTTTGACATCGGTACAAATGATGAGAATGCGGCTCAGACGGTTATAGCTAATGGTTTAAATGTAACTCTTAACAATAAAAGTGGTTTATTCACCACATCAGATAGCGGATCGCAAACAATAACACTAAAAAATTCAGAAAGTAATACAGGTTATGGCTTACTCGCATTCCCATTGGGCGATGAGCAGTTAGTTAAAATTAATTTAGAAAATACAACATTAAATGCTACTCAAGCATTAATTTCGCTTAATGATAAAAACTTCCCTCTTGAAGCAGAAGATGATACATCCAATTCTACACCAGCTGGAGTCTATCATCTAAACCTTACAGCAAGTAAAAACTCCAAACTAACTGGCGCAATTCTTGAAAATCCAGATTGGCCAGTAAAAAATGAAATCAACTTATCTATGTCTACTAGTCAATGGAGCTTCAATAAATCAAGCGCATTGAATAATTTAGATGCAAGCAATTCTGAAATTACATTTGCCCCGACTTCTGAATATAAAACATTAACTATTAAAGATAATCTCACTGGCTCAGGCACATTCAATCTAAACACGAATATCGCTGAGAACAAAAACGATAAAATCGTTGTTAAAGGCACTGCTGAAGGTAATCATAAAATTGGTGTAACAAACCAAGGCGCGAATGTTGCTGACGGTAAAGTAACTCTTGTAGAAACCAACGGTGGTAACGCTGCATTTAGCTTAACGAACCCGAATAATCGTGTAGATTTAGGGGCTTACCAATATTTCCTAACAAAAGAAGGAAATAATTGGGTATTAGCGAACTCTAAAAATGAAGTCACCCCAACTCCACCTGTTGCACCAGTTACACCAAGCAAACAAGTGATGACTCCAAGCAAACCTGCGGTAACGCCTAGCACCCCAGTAGTAACCCCAAGTAACCCAGTAGTACCACCTGCAGTTCTACCAAGCGCACCGTTACTTTCAGACTTAGCAAATGCACAAGTTTCTCTTCGCCAAGCACAATTGTTGTTAGTGGAAGATGATTTAAGTGGCATCCATCAACGTCTAGGTGAAGTGAAAAATGGTGAAAAAGGTAATGTATGGATTCGTAATGTGAATTCTCGCCAAAAATTAGCCGCACTTTCGACTGGTGATAGTGAAACTTCTGGCTTTAAACAAAACGTACATAGCTTACAAGTGGGCGCTGATACGGCTGCAACAGATAACCTCCGTGTTGGTGGATTTGTTGGTCGTAGCCAAGCTAATATTGATTTCAATGGTCATTACGGTGATGGCAAAGTAAGAAGCAACAGCGTGGGCTTATATGCAGCTTACCTTGCAGATAACGGTATTTATGTAGATAACATCTTGAAATACAGCCGTTTACACGCTAACTCGGATCTCACCGAAAAACGTCATTACAACGCTTATACGATTTCGAGTGAATTAGGTAAACGCTTTAGCCTTGCGAATGATTGGACAATTACTCCGCAAGCACAATTAGCGTGGACACATATTTCATCACAAGAGAATGAAGATAGCTTATCTTCTGTTTATTCTCGAATTGGTTTACGTGTAGCCAAAGGCTTTGCATTAAGTAATGGTTGGAATTTACAGCCTTATGCAGAAATCAATGCGATTACTAGCAAAAACCGTAGCAGCAAAATTCATTACACAAACAGCGCGCTTGATGTCGCAAGCAGCCGTGGACGTTTTGAAAGTGCGGTCGGTTTAAATGCTGGATTTGCAAATCATCGTTTTGGTTTAGAAGTAAGCCGTGCTGACGGTAAAAACTTTGACAAACCTTATGCAATTCAAGCGGTTTATCGTTATCAATGGTAATATAAGAGGGCGGAGTAAAATCCGCCCTTTTTCTCTTTTTACTGAATAAATAATATGTCGAAATCTTTCCTTTCTCGCTCATTTACAACCAAACGAACGGCAAAACCTACTCGTTCATTTAAGCCTAAAGCGAAGCTACTCACACTAGAACAGACTATTGTTGTTTTATTTAACAAACCTTTTGATGTACTGACACAATTCACCGATGAAAATGGCCGATCTACGTTAAAAGATTTTATTAATATTCCGAATGTGTATGCGGCAGGACGATTGGATCGTGATAGTGAAGGGCTGCTGATTTTAACGAATAATGGTGAAGTGCAACATCGTTTGGCAGATCCAAAGTTTAAAACTGAAAAAACGTATTTTGTGCAAGTAGAAGGCATTCCTGAAGAGGCTGATTTAGACAAGCTTCGTCAAGGGGTTGAATTGAAAGATGGGATGACGAAGCCGGCAAAAGTGCGGTTGATTTCAGAACCAGATTTTCTCTGGCCTCGCAATCCACCTATTCGTGAACGTCAAAGTATTCCAACAAGCTGGTTGGAAATTAAAATTAGTGAAGGGCGTAATCGACAAGTGCGTAGAATGACGGCACATATCAGCTTTCCGACATTACGTCTCATCCGTTATCAAATGAGCCATTTAACGCTTGCTGGATTGGGTAATGGTGAATATCGCCGTTTGAATGAAGAAGAAATGCGTGCGTTATTCAAACAACTTTATTTAAATAACGCACGTTAAGATTAGAAACGTTGAGCGGATTGTGCGTTTTCAACTTGCACGAAAAAGCCTTTATCATTCAAGATAATGCTGTAATCGGTAACATATTTAACGCCATTGGTTTCCACTATCGCATTACAGCTGCGAATGCCTTGTTGTGGATAAGATTGCGTTTCTCGGGCTTGCGAGATTTGTTTCACTGTCATTTGAGTGTGAGTAGCAGCACCTTGTTTTTTAAAGGCATCAGATAATACCGCAAAAACTTTTGAATCATTACATCTTGGTACGACGACGGATTTTGTCACCATACTGGCTGTTTTTTGTGCGACAGCATCTACTTTCTTTTCACTCACTTTTTCAACAGCTTTGGGTTCCGCTTTCTTCACTTCGGTTTTAACCACTGGTGTTTTTTTAGCAATCACTTTTTCAGGTTTAGCTGATTCTTTAACTGCACTTTGTTTGCTTTTCGCTACCGTCTTTTTGTCTTTTACTTCGGTTTGCTTAGTTTTTTCTACTGGCTGTTTGTCTTTCGTTTTTGTCGGCTCTGCTTTAGCGGCTTTATTTGTCGTTTTATTTTTTATTTTTTCTTTTTTCGTTACCGCTTTTTTCGCTTCGACAATTTTAGCTGGCTTTTTCGCTTCTGCTTTTTTGGCATCGGCTTTTTTATTAGCTGTTTTGGCTACGACTTTAGGTGTGGTTGCTTTCTTGGCTTCCACTTTTTTAACTGCCATTTTCACTGACTTAGTTTGAGTTGATTTTGCCGTATGATTTGGCGATGCTGCAAAGGCCAAAACAGGTAACAAGGCAAAAATCACCGCGAGTAATTTTTTCATCCGTTATTCTCCTTAAACAAAAAGTGCGGTCAAAATTAACCGCACTTTGAAATCATTTATAAATTAAAGATAGTAGTGTTCTACGTAGTTTAATTTATCGTCAAGTTTTAACACTAACGGTTGACCGGTTGGGATTTCAAAATCCATGATTTCCGCATCAGAAATACCGATGATGTGTTTTGCTAATGCACGAAGTGAGTTACCGTGCGCCACCACTAAAACACGTTTACCAGAAAGCATTGCTGGTGCAATTTGATCTCTGCTGTTTCTTTTTTATCTAAGCCTTGTAATGCACCGTAGTGACGCTCATTTAAACGCCAGTTTTTCACTTGAGGAATCCATAATTGGTGAGATTCTTCTAACACGATGTTACAGGTTTTGATTGCACGAGTTAAAACAGAGGTAAAGGCGATATCAAATTCATAGCCTTTCTCGAACAATTTTTTACCCGCTGCTTTTGCTTCTTCTACACCGCGCTCGGTTAAATTCACATCACGCCAACCGGTGAATAAATTTTTTGCGTTCCACTCACTGAAACCGTGACGAATGAATACTAATTCCATAAGGATCTCCTAAGTATTAATAAAAAAATGAATGGCTCTGTTATAGCAAAAAATCGTTATGTTTAAAAGTAAAAAGGCGGCATTTACTGATCTTTCGCAAAAAATCGCCTGTAAACTTTTAGCCACTCAAAAATAATGCTAGTATTTAAGCTTTATTTGTCCCTTAATTTCTCTCAAGTTTAGATGTATGCAGCAAAGCAATCGTAGAAAAAAAATCTTATCAAAACTGACCGCACTTTTTGCTTGTGGTCTGCTTGGCTTTTCATCTTTCGCGCAAGGCAACGATCTCAATCAAATTCAAAAACAAATTAAACAACAAGAATCGAAGATCGCCGAGCAAAAACGCGCACAAGCTAAACTCCAAGCCAGTCTTAAAGATCAAGAAAGCAAAATTAATAGCGTTGTCGGTGAATTACGTGAAACAGAATTAAGCTTAAAAGAAATTCGCAAGCAAATGGCGGAAACCGAAAAGCAAATCAAGCAATTAGAAAAGCAAGAGCGTGTGCAAAAAGCGAAGCTCGCAAAGCAAGTAGATGCCATCTATCGTTCAGGTGTAAATCCTTCTACCTTGGAAAGAATGCTTTCGGAAGATGCCCAAAAAGCGGAACGCATGAAAGTGTATTATCAGCACTTAAATCAAGTTCGCATTGATATGATTAACAATCTGAAAGCGACACAAGAGAGTTTAGCGAAACAGCGCGAGGCGATTTCAGGGCAACAAAAAAATCATCGCGATCAACTTTCTACACAAAAGAAACAGCAGCAAGAATTACAAAAAGCGCAGCAAGAACGCCAATCTACGTTAAATGAACTCAACAAAAACTTAACGAAAGATCAGAATCAGCTGGAAACGTTGAAAGCGAATGAAAATGCCCTTCGCCAAGAAATTCAACGTGCAGAACAAGCCGCTCGCCAACAAGAACAACGTGAGCGTGAAGCCCTTGCGCAGAAAAAACAAGCGGAAGAAAAACGGACATCAAAACCTTATCAACCAACCGATCAAGAACGTAAGTTGATTAATAGTACCAGTGGTTTAGGTACCGCAGCTCGTCAATACAGTCGTCCAGTTTCTGGTCCAACATTGCATTCCTTTGGTTCAATCCAAGCAGGCGAAGTGCGCTGGAAAGGCATGGTTATCGGAGCACCAACGGGTACAGCGGTAAAAGCCATTGCAAGTGGTCGTGTCATTTTAGCGGGTCATCTTAATGGCTATGGTTATATGGTGATTGTGAAGCACGGCGACAGCGACTTGAGTCTGTATGGTTTCAACCAAGCGGTATTTGTGAAACAAGGTCAGCTCGTGTCTGCGGGACAAACCATCGCACAAGTGGGGAATACGGGGGAGCTCTCAAAACCGGCGCTTTACTTTGGAATTAGCCGTAAAGGAGTGCCTGTGAATCCGGCTGGGTGGATTAAATAATGGCAAGGTTCTTTCAAAGTGCGGTCAAAAATACGATTATTTTTTCAACCGCACTTTTCTCTGCTTTTAGTTTTGCACAAGGTAAGCTAGCCATTGTGATTGATGACATTGGCTATCATCCGAAAGAAGATGCAGAAATTTTAGCGATGCCAAAGGAAATCTCTGTCGCCATCATTCCTGCCGCACCCTATGCCAAAATCCGCAATCAACAAGCGAAAGCGCAAAATCACGATATTCTCATTCATATGCCGATGCAGCCTGTCAGCAATATTAAAATTGAAGAAGGTGGTTTGACTTTAGGCTTGTCTGAAGCGCAAGTGAATGAGCGAGTGAAAAAAGCGAAAGCTATTGTGCCTAATGCTATCGGAATGAATAATCATATGGGCAGTGCAGCCACAGCCGATGCCACATTAATGACCTATTTAATGACCGCACTTCGCGAGCAGCATTTATTTTTTTTAGATAGCCGCACTATCGGGAAATCAGTTGCGGGAAAAATAGCAAAAGAACAAGGCGTACGTGTATTAGATCGCCATGTGTTTTTAGATGACAGTGATAATTTGGCAGATGTGCAACGCCAATTTCAAAGTGCAATTCAATATGCACGCAAACATGGCACAGCCATTGCCATTGGACACCCTCGCCCAAATACTGTGGCTGTATTAAAAGCGGGAATAAAAAATTTACCCGATGATATTCAATTAGTAAGTGTGGGCAGTTTATGGCGAAATGAAAAAATCTTGCCACCTAAGCCATTTATCTTAATTTTTAATGATATTCCTGCGCCAACCTCAGTTGAGCCATTTGAGCCAATCCCTTTATTGCGAGGCGTGCCGAGATAATAATATATAGCAGAAGAAGTGTTGATATATTGTTATTATGTAAACCCAAAGAAATTTACGTAAATTTACAAAAATTTACCTTAAATGTTGATAAAAGAGGTAAGAATATAACATTTCAAGGTTGCAACGTTATTTTCCTTTTGTTAGAATTCGCCCAGAAAGGCTTTTATTAGCCTTTTGTATACAAAAGGTGCTATAACGCAATAGTGTAATAGCATAAGTCTATTGGCTAACCAATTTTATAAGGTTACATACATTATGAAAAACAACAAATTCATTAAATTTAGTTTAACAGTAGCGTGTGCAGCGGTATTAGCAGCATGTGGTTCTAGCGGCGGTAGCAGCAACAATGATGAAGCAGCTCAACAAGCAGCAGCTCAACAAGCAGCAGCTCAACAAGCAGCAGCAGAAAAAGCAGCAGCAGAAAAAGCAGCAGCAGAAAAAGCAGCAGCTGCAGAAGCATTAGTTGCAAAAACAAAAGATGTAGGTGCTAAATTTGTTAAGAAAACTCAATCTAACTTAAACGTTGGTGAAGGTGTAGAAACTAACAGCAAATCTTCTGTTTCTCCAACTGACATGACAGTTGAATTACACCCAAGCTTAGATACTATCGTTGTAGCGGTTCCATTAAACGCTGATGGTTCTGTGAACACTCAAGCAAAACAAGCTTACTTAGAAGATTTTGACTTCCGTGGTAACACAGCTAACACTACTGGTCAACACACATTAAGCCACATTTACAAAACAGCTAATGGTAGCACAAATGTAGGTGCGGCACGTAATGGCGGTGAAGCTTCAACTAAAACAGATACTAAAGGTAATGATACTGGTTTAGCATATGTTTATGAAGAAGGTCGTTTAAACTATACTCGTAAAGCTGAAGGTAAAAACGTAGTTGATACAAAAGATGCACGTACTGATGCTCGTTTAGCTGATTCTGTTGCTGAAGTGTATGGTCACAGAACTTTCGTTGATGGTGATTCTGAAGTGAAAAACATCGCTGATGGTGATACTGTATTAGCGAACGCACCATTCACAGCAAAAGATGCTGATGGTAAATACACTGCAGGTTCTAAATTGAACTATGTTCAATACGGCCGTGTAACCTCTAAATTAAACGCAGTACAAGAAGCAGATCTTAAAGATGGTAAAGATGTTGCTCAATATGGTACTAAAGTAGCAAGCTTCGGTGGCTACGGTGAAAACGGTACTGAAGATAACTACTTCTACCGTGGTGTAAACAGCACTCCATATAGCGCAACTTTAGCAAGCGATCTTAAAAATATTTACTTCGGTTCTGAAGCAGCAGCGGGTAAATTACACTACCAAGGTCACGCAGTTACTTACAACCTAGACAAAGACTATGAAGATAAATCAGGTCTTCCAAATGCTTTAGGTGCGGAATACGCATTAGTAAGTGGTACTCACGTTGCAGCTGACATTGATTTAGCAAGCAAAAATGTAACTGGTAACCTTTACAACAGATGGACAGAAACTAATACTCAACAACAAGTTAAAGAACACAATGTTGAGTTAGCTAACTTCACTGGTACATTAGCAAATAACGGTAGCATCTCTGGTAGCGCAACTAAACACGATGGTGCTCAAGGTGTGTTAAAAGCTAGCTTATACGGTGCACAAGCACAAGAGTTAGGTGGTGTGATTTCAAGTAATGACACTGCGAACAACTGGGGTGCATCATTCGGTGCTAAAGTACAAAATACTCCATATGTTGCACCTGCTGTAGTAACTCCAGCTCCAGTTCCAGCTTGGGGTGAAAGTACAGATGCAAATAACGCAAAATAATTTTTTGAGTTATATTTAATATTCAGACAGCCCATGAAAATGGGCTGTTTTTTTCTATCGTTGAGGGCTTATGAAAAAATCAACATTATTACTCACTCTTGCAAGTATTGCATTACCGACTTATGCTCAAACGTCTCCCGCGCCTGTACAGGAAAGAGACCCATTGCAAAATGAAGCGAGCATGCCAAATATTAACCAAAAAAATCTAAAAGAAGACTTGTTAAGAAAACAGCGTTTATCTGAACAAAGTACGATGGCGCAAGAAAATCAAGGTAATAGTGTTGCGAGATTTACTGGAAAACAGTTGGCTGAAAACCCAGCTCTGTTAGAACGTTTATTTTTAGAAGCGCTGGTTAATCCAAATAAAGCGGTTCTTCCTGTTTATATCCAAATTTATGAATCTGTTCCTAATGCCGATCGTTCTTTAATTGATTGGGCAAAGGCGATCCTTGAAAGAGAAGAGGATTTGAATAAATCCGTTGCTTCATACCGTAAACTCATTTCTGATTTCCCTGAAAATAATTTTATTCGCTATCAACTTGCTGAAACATTATTCTATAACCAGGAATACGAAGCAGCTAAAACACAGTTTGAAAGACTTCGTGCTTCGACTCAAAACGCTCAAGATGTTGCAGTATTTGATAAATTTATCGAAGTGATTGATAGCAAAGAAAACTGGAATTTCTCTTTCTCAACAACTTTTTTAAATGATAAAAATCTAGCAAATTCTGCGAAACAGGGAACCAAAATGGCTGTTGGTAGTGGTGAGGTAACCTATAATACCCCTCGTCAAACAGGTAAAGGTCTTGGTTTGTCTATTGGAGCGGATAAACGTTGGAGTTTATCTAACGGCAAATATATTGCTTTTGATAGCAGTATGAGTTCCAGATATTATTGGGATAATAAAAAATATAATGATGTTATCGGTCATGTTGGTTTAGGCTACGGTTATTCTGATGCACGTTTTAATGTGCAAGTGACACCCTATATTAACAAGCGTTGGTATGGTGGTGGTTTAAATGGTGGCGATAGCTTAAAACAATACACCGATACTTATGGTGCGAGCTTATCAGCAGGGTATTGGCTAAACCAAAACTTTAAATATTCTGCACTTTATAACTTTGGTTATGAACGTTATAGAAAAGAGATCGATAAACGAAATTATAATGGTGCAGTGCACTCTTTAACGAATTCATTGATGTTTATTCCTAGCTCAACCCAATTCTGGTCAATTTCATTAGACTTGACAAAGAAATATGCGGCTGACAGATCAAATGCTTACAATCGAATTGGTACCCGTTTAACTTGGGGACAAGAGTGGCCACTCGGTATTACAACCAGCACAACACTTGGCTATGCAAAACGTCATTATCTTGAACAATCGTTTATAGGTATGAAACAGCGTAATAACGAATATAGTGCTTCTGTTTCTCTTTGGCATAAACAATTCCACTATGCTGGTTTTACACCAAAAGTAACCTGGTCGTATAGTAAAACGAAAAGTAATATGGCGATTTATTCATATGATAAAAACCAAGTCTTTATCGAAGTGGGTAAAAGTTTCTAAATGTAAAAAAGTTGGATTTCAAAGGAATCCAACTTTTTTATTATCGACAATATTTGAAATAATTTATTTTTGCTCTCTCTCCCACAAATCAGCATACTTCACAAAGGTGGAGTGGGCTGAAAGTACCGCAAGCAGAAAACCTTGCTTTCCATCTAAGAAACCGGCTTTTAAAATGTACATTTTGACAAAGCACCCGATGGCATGACTGACACCTTGCCACAATGTTGCTTTTTTACCTTTGGCTTGGCGTTGGTCAGCCCAAGCCTTGGCGTAGCCCGCAGATTTCACCAAATAGTGATGAATGCTTTTATAAGTGAAATGCTCTAGATCTCCAGTTAATTTCTGTACTTTCGTATTTTCAGGATAAACCACTTTTTCATGTACCAGTGAATCATTATATCCCGCATAATTTGTGCGATATAAACGCACCACATAATCCGGGTACCAACCTGAATGACGAATCTCACGCCCAAACACTTCACTCACACGAGGAATATCATAAACCGTATTTGGGGTATCTTGTTGAACTGCTTGTCGAATGGATTCACGAAGTTTCGGAGTGACGCGTTCATCGGCATCTAACCACAAAACATAATCACTGGTGACATATTGTTGTGCACGTTGGCGTTGTTTGCCAAAGCCTGGCCAATCAGGATGCGAATAAAATTTTGCACCATATTGTTCCGCGATTTCTTGGGTATTATCAGTACTGCCTGAATCGACGATAATGATTTCATCTACCCAATCTTTTACCGTATCGAGGCATTGAGCGAGATCTGCCGCTTCATTTTTGACAATCATGGCAACGCTAATTGTTGGCATATTTTGATCCTTTTTTTGCTATACTAGCCGAAATTTTTGTAAGTATAACCGAATTTATTTTATGTGGCGTTTTTTTTATACCTGCCTGATGTATCTGATTCAGCCTTTTGTCCTGTTCTTCATGTTGCTACGAAGTCTCAAGGCGCCGAATTATCGTAAGCGTCTAGGCGAGCGATATGGTATTTATGCGACTCTTGCTAAGCCTGTGCAAGATGGGATCGCCATTCATGCCGCATCAGTTGGTGAAGTAATTGCCGCTACACCACTAGTAAAACGTATTCAGAAGGCATATCCACATTTACCAATTACGTTTACAACGGTTACACCAACAGGTTCTGAACGCGTAAAAGCCGCGTTTGGGGAAAGTGTGACGCATTGTTATTTGCCTTACGATTTACCTTGTGTCATCAATCGTTTTATTGATTTTATTCAACCTAAAGTATTCATCGTGATTGAAACGGAGCTTTGGCCAAATTTGATTGATTGTTTGGCTCATCGAAATATTCCTTTCATTGTGGCGAATGCTCGTCTTTCTGCGCGTTCAGCGAAACGTTATGGCAAAGTCAAACAACATCTACAACGAATGTTTTCTCAAATCAGCTTGATTGCACCGCAAGATAGTATTAGCGGAAAGCGTTATTTAGAGTTAGGTTATGAGAAAGATCATCTGCAATTAACCGGCAATATTAAATATGATCTTGTAGTTAGTGACGAGTTACTCAAAGACATTGCAACACTTCATGAGAGCTGGGCGAAAGATCGTCAGATTTGGATTGCGGCGAGTACCCATGAAGGGGAAGAAGAACTCATTTTACAAGCGCATCATTTGTTACTGAAAAAACATCCAAACTTGCTGTTATTGCTGGTGCCTCGTCATCCTGAACGTTTTAATCCTGTGGCAGATTTAATTGAAAAAGCCAACTTTAACTTTATTCGTCGTTCAACGGGGGAGATTCCTTCAGAGAATACCCAAGTGATTCTGGGTGATACCATGGGTGAATTGATGTTGATGTATGGTATTTCTGATATTGCGTTTGTAGGCGGAAGTTTGGTCAAACATGGGGGACATAATCCGCTTGAGCCTTTAGCGTTTAAATTACCCGTTGTGAGTGGAAAGCATACATTTAATTTCCCTGAAGTTTTTACCTCGCTGTTAGAGGTGCAAGGTGTATTGCAAATCAACTCAACAGAAAAAGCATTGGCAGAGATTATTGATAAGTTATTGAATTCAAAAGAGGCGCGTCAGCGTTTAGGCAATGCAGGCTATGAGGTGTTAATTGAAAATCGTGGCGCATTACAGCGACTTTTAGATTTGCTTCATCCTTATTTAACCAATATTTCGGAGAACAATAAATGACAAGCGTAATTTACCCCGGCACGTTTGACCCGATTACCAACGGGCATTTAGATATTATTGCGCGAAGTGCGGTCATTTTCCCGAAAGTTTTTGTCGCGGTGGCGAATAGTCCGAGCAAAAAGCCATTGTTCTCATTGGAAGAACGTGTTGAGCTGGTACGTCAATCGGTCGCTCATTTACCCAATGTGGAAGTATTTGGATTCTCTGATTTACTCGCAAATGAAATCAAAGCGAAAAAGATTACCGCCATTATTCGAGGCGTGCGTACAACGACAGATTTTGAATACGAATTACAATTGGCCGCGTTAAACCGTTTATTAACCGATGGTGTGGATAGTTTGTTCTTCCCACCAACAGAAAAATGGGCGTTTGTGTCTTCCACGATTGTACGAGAAATTTATTTGCATCATGGTGATGTAAAAGAACTGGTGCCGGAAGCCGTCTATTTTGCCTTAAAAGCACGTCGTGAATGAAAAAAACACTTCTAATTTTAACCGCACTTTTAGTATTAACCGGTTGTGGTACGGTGGTGAAATTAATCGATCCATCGGAAAAATACACGCCTTACGCAGGTGCGGCTTATGATTTAGAGATGGCACAAAAATGGGGATTACCTATTTTAGATTTGCCGCTGTCATTTTTATTAGATACCGCATTATTGCCTTATGCGTGGTCAAATTAATTTGCATTAAGATATGAAACTCAATCCTCAACAACAACAGGCTGTCGAATATGTCAGCGGGCCTTGCTTGGTGCTGGCAGGCGCAGGCTCGGGCAAAACTCGCGTGATCATCAATAAGATTGCTCATTTGATTGAACACTGTGGTTATTTACCTAAACAGATCGCCGCCGTGACCTTTACCAACAAAGCCGCTCGTGAAATGAAAGAGCGTGTAGCCCATTCCATTGGTAAAGAAAAATCCAAAGGATTGATTGTTTCCACTTTCCATACCTTTGCAAAATGTTATGAGCGTTATGCGGCGCAAATCCGTGCTTATAATGCGTTGGATTTTGATGATTTGATTATGTTGCCGACCTTACTCTTCAAACAGAACGAAGAAGTGCGGTCAAAATGGCAGGAGAAAATCCGCTATTTGTTGGTGGATGAATATCAAGATACCAATACTAGCCAATATGAACTGATTAAATTACTGGTAGGCGAGCGAGCTTGCTTTACGGTGGTGGGGGATGACGATCAATCCATTTATTCTTGGCGAGGTGCTCGTCCCCAAAATATGGTGCGCTTGCGTGATGATTTTCCGCGTTTGCAAGTCATTAAATTAGAACAAAATTACCGCTCCACTCATCGTATTTTGCATTGTGCTAACATTTTGATTGATAACAACGAGCACGTGTTCGATAAAAAACTGTTTTCCAACTTGGGCGAAGGTGAAAAACTGCAAGTCATTGAGGCGAAAAATGAAGAGCATGAAGCCGAACGGATTGTGGCAGAATTAATTGCTCATCGTTTTAGCCGTAAAACCAAATTTAAGGATTATGCGATTTTATATCGCGGTAACCATCAATCCCGTCTATTGGAAAAAGTGCTGATGCAAAACCGTATTCCATACAAAATTTCTGGTGGAACGTCTTTTTTCTCTCGAGCTGAAATTAAGGACATGATGGCCTACTTGCGTTTGTTGGTGAATCAAGATGATGATGCGGCCTTTTTGCGAATTGTGAATACACCGAAACGGGAAATTGGTACAGCAACTCTACAAAAATTAGGTGACTTGGCACAGGAAAAACATATCAGCTTATTTGAGGCGATTTTTGAGTTTGAACTGATGCAACGAGTCACGCCAAAAGCCTATGATGCCTTGCAAAAATTTGGTCGTTGGATTGTAGAGTTAAACGATCAAAGTTTACGTTCCGATCCTGAAACGGCTGTGCGTGCTTTACTTTCTTCATTGCATTACGAAGAATATTTGTATGAGTATGCCACCAGCCCGAAAGCTGCCGAAATGCAAAGTAAAAACGTGGCAATCTTATTTAGCTGGGTAGAGGATATGCTCAAAGGTGATGACGTGAATGAGCCGATGACTTTAAATCAAGTGGTTACCCGTTTAACCTTGCGCGATATGATGGAACGAGGTGAAGATGATGACGAGAGCGATCAAGTGCAATTAATGACATTGCATGCCTCTAAAGGTTTAGAGTTTCCCCATGTGTATTTAATTGGTATGGAAGAGGGGATTTTGCCGCATCAAACGAGTATTGATGAAGACAATGTGGAAGAAGAACGCCGTCTAGCTTATGTGGGCATTACTCGAGCACAACAAACGCTGACTTTTTCTCTTTGTCGTGAACGGCGTCAGTTTGGTGAGTTAATTCGCCCAGAGCCGAGTCGTTTCTTGGCTGAGTTGCCACAAGATGATGTGCTATGGGAAAAAGATAAGCCCAAATTAACGGTAGAGCAGAAGCAACAACAAACCTCTAGTCAGCTTGATCGTCTGCGGGCAATTTTAAAAGGCTAGAGATGATAAAAATTAAAGTGCGGTGAGAAATATATTTGTTTTTTCAACCGCACTTTATTTATGCAAAATGTAGATAAATCAAGCAACCAACATCGCTTTTTCAAAAAATGATTTGACATATTTTCAAAAAAACGTATTATACCGCCCACAAACCGATTGTGGTGAGATGGCCGAGTAGGCTGAAGGCGCTCCCCTGCTAAGGGAGTATGGGGTCAAAAACTTACGCACCCGTAGCTCAGCTGGATAGAGTACTCGGCTACGAACCGAGCGGTCAAAGGTTCGAATCCTTTCGGGTGCGCCATCTTCTCTCTTCAAACTTTTCTTTTTATTAAAAACAATTAACAACTAACTCAGTTATTTTTCTCTATCATCAATCATTTTTAATAAATAATTTCCGTGTACATCAGTAACACTTCTAAAACCGACATTCGTGATTTTATAAGGGAAATTTGTATTATATTCGACGTTATCGTGGTGATGACCATGGAAAACGTGTCTTACCCCTAATTTTTCTGCGAGTTGATTAATCACACGAAATCCCATTGGATGGGGTTTAGGCGCTTCATGGCAAATCAGAATATCGGCTTGTTCGTTTTCAATGGCTTCGATATCAGAAGGGAAAATAGACGTTCGATGGCGCAATGGCACACCGCCACGCCAAATTTTTTCTTGAGAGCTATATTGGCAATAGTGGATGGGATCAAAATACATTGGCTTGTTTGGTGGCATCCAGATTTGTCCACGGAATACTCCTCCTAAGCCGGCAATGCGCTGCCCTTGAATTTCAACAACACGATTATGCAAATTACGCGATTTCCAATGTGAACCCCAAATCGCCTCAAATGCAGCGATGGTTTTACTGTCATGATTGCCGTGAATAAACCAAATATCACAATATTTTGCGAGTTTATCTAATTCATCAGGCGAAGAAAGTTGCAAGTCGCCCAAAATAATGAGAGCAACATTGTCATTTTCTTGCACGAAAGGATAAAGATGTTCATAACTTCCGTGCGGATCGCCTGCGAATAAAATCATCTTATTTCTCGGTGGTTAATATGCGTTTAGTATGTGGTAAACCTTCAAGTTCTTCATCATTTAATACTTTTTCTACAACAGATTTTACTTGGTTATAACGATCCAAATAACTTGGTGATTCAATTTCAATGTAGGGCACTTTGTATTTATCTAACAATTTCTTCAATAACTGTTGGAATTGTTGACGTTGTTTTTGGCTGCCTAGACTACGTAAGCCATCATCCACCCATTTTGTGTTATTTTTCAATAAGATTGTTACATCAAATGGGTATTCTTTGATCATGGAATCGAGGAAAGGATGCGCTTTGCCTTCGTATTGAATACAAAAAGCCTGCGTGGTAATGAAGTCAGTATCAATAATTGCCACTTTATGGGCATGACGCACAGCATAATCAATATAGCGTTGGTGACCTAGTGCCATTTGTGGATAGTCAGAATATTGCATGGCTTGCTCATCGCCACCTAATTTTTCGAAGACATATTCACGACCATATTCCCATGCAGAAGTGGTATTGAATACAGCAGCAAGCTTACTGACTAAGACACTTTTACCACTACTTTCACCACCTAAAATGGCAATGGTTTTTGCAAAGAATGGACGAACTTCTTTCGGAATGAATTTCCAATATTGGAAAGGAGTAGTACGAATTTTCGTTGCGGATACATTAAAGAAAGAGCGGTCAGGATCCACTAAAGAAACTTCGAGACCCAAGTATTTTTCGTATGGTGCTTTGTCTTGTGGTTCACTACTAAAAACCATCGTCGGGGTAAATTGTTTTTCTTCAAAGAGATTTTTTACCGCTTCACTCCAAGCTTGCCAACCATTCGGATAACTTGGAATGCCATCCTCAACTAAATGATGAATGAAAATTTGATTTTTTTGATATTTAAAGATTTGCTGCATCCAGCGAAGACGATCTTGTACCGTCGGCATACGCTTCATTTTACTATCATAAAACAGCTTTAAATCGCGTTCGGTATCGCTACAGACAATCACGTGAAGTTCATCCACTTTACTGAATGCTTCATAAATCATATTAATATGGCCGGTGTGAACAGGGTAGAATTTCCCAAAAATTACACCCACTTTTTTATCGTGTTTGTTCGACATAATGTATCCTTCGCTAAATGACCACTGCGAGGTGGCTGAATAGTCCTATTTTATGCAATCTTTGTGCAAATAAAAACATTTTTCATTGAATGATTTTTTACAGCGACATTTTACGTTATACTACGACCTGCATTCTCAGGGCAGGGTGAAATTCCCTACCGGTGGTGACAGCCCACGAGCACTTAAAAGTGCGGTCAATTTTGATTGCGTTTTACAAAATTGTTTCGCTTTGTACTTTTAAGGTTAGCAGATTTGGTGAAATTCCAAAGCCGACAGTATAGTCTGGATGAAAGAGAATAAAACGGATTGGGTTCCCACTTCCGTTCTATTTATTTGCATTTCTCAGCCCTGATTCTGGTTAATTTTAACGTAACAACAAAGGAAATTACGATGAATCAGTCAATTTTATCTGCATTTGGTGCGACCGGCGAAGAACGGGTAATTAACGCATTGAACGCATTCAAACAAGGTAATGGCGTATTAGTATTGGATGATGAAGATCGCGAAAATGAAGGCGATTTAATTTTTCCAGCAGAAACCATTACGCCAGAACAAATGGCAAAACTTATTCGTTATGGCAGTGGTATTGTGTGTTTATGTATCACCGATGAACAATGCAAACAACTTGATTTGCCACCGATGGTTGAGCATAACAATAGTGTCAATAAAACCGCGTTTACCGTGACGATTGAAGCGGCAGAAGGTGTGTCAACCGGTGTATCAGCACAAGATCGCGTCACCACAATCAAAGCAGCAATTGCAGATCAGGCGAAACCGACAGATCTCCACCGTCCTGGACATGTTTTCCCATTACGCGCAGCAGAAGGTGGTGTTTTAGTACGTCGCGGTCATACTGAAGCCTCAGTTGATTTAGCACGTTTAAGTGGTTTTAAACCGGCAGGTGTGATTTGTGAAATCACAAATGATGATGGCACTATGGCTCGCGCACCAGAAATTATCGAATTTGCGAAAAAATTTGGTTATTCGGTGTTAACGATTGAAGATTTAGTGGCATATCGTCAAAAACATCATTGCTAATCAAATACTCAGAAAACAAAAGTGCGGTCAGAAAATCTATTAAATTCTGACCGCACTTTGTATTTTAGGCTTAATTGGTTTCCACAAAGCTTAATGCTGTTTCGACTACTTCGATGCCTGCACCTTGCTTAAAGGCATTTTCACTTAAATAGCGTCGCCATTGTCTTGCCCCTTTGCAGTTTTGGAATGCACCGAGCATATGTCGAACGATATGATTTAAATAAACACCTTGGCTTAGTTGTTTTTCAATGTAAGGGAACATGGCTTCCACCGCTTGTCTTGGTGTGACGATATCCGCATTGGCATCAAAAAGCATTTGATCAACATAGCCTAGCAACGATGGATTTTGATAAGCCTCACGCCCAACCATCACGCCATCCACAAATTGTAAATGATGTTTCATTTCTTCGATGGTTTTAATGCCGCCATTAATAGCAATGGTTAACTGTGGAAAATCTTTCTTTAATTGATAAACACGATCATAATCCAAAGGGGGAATCTCGCGATTCTCTTTTGGACTTAATCCTGAAAGCCAGGCTTTTCGTGCATGAACAATAAATTCTTGGCAGCCTGCATGATGAACTTTTTCGATAAAATCGCAGAGAAATTCATAGCTATCTAAGTCATCAATGCCGATACGCGTTTTCACGGTCACAGGAATATTCACGACACGTTGCATTTCAGCAATACATTCTGCTACTAAATCTGCTTTTGCCATCAAACAAGCCCCAAACATACCATTTTGCACGCGATCGGAAGGGCAGCCCACATTCAGATTAATTTCATGATAGCCTCGTTCTTCGGCTAATTTGGCACAATGTTTAAGCTGTGCGGGGTCGCTTCCGCCAAGTTGTAAGGCAACCGGGTTTTCTTGCAAATCAAAATCTAAATGATCGTATTTCGCATGAATAATGGCGGGAGCTGTAACCATTTCAGTATAAAGCAACGCATTTTTACTAAATTGACGATGAAAATAGCGACAATGGCGTGTCGTCCAATCTAACATTGGCGCAACGGAAAAGCGTCCACGATAAAAGTGCGGTTGGTTTTCTGACATATTTTATTTCTCTTGAATCTCGTTACGGCGAAGATCTTCTGCTTGTTGTTCCTGCATTCGTTGGCGGAAACGTCCAGCCGCAAAGTGGTAAAAAGGTTTCGGACTAAATTGGCGCGAAATTATGGAGGCAATGATACTGGAAATCAAGAGCCAAATCAGCACTGGTTGAGCCCCAGTCATTTCCATCACCACTACGCTGGCTGTCACCGGCGATTGTGTGCCGCCAGCTAAAAAGGCTGCCATACATAAAATGACCAAGAAACGTTGATCGACCATGCCGTTACTGATTTCCCATAACATGGTGCCGATACCCGCACCAGTGGTGAGAGACGGGGTAAAAATTCCACCTGCGATGCCATTCCAATACGTCGTAACCGTTGCGAAGAGTTTTAGTATCCCCACTTCAGGTGAAACGAGTTGTCCTTCTAATGCTCTGGCGACAACATCATAACCTGTTCCATAGGTTTGTCCTTCGCTGTAGGTACCCATAGCCGCAAGCACTAAACCAAGTAATAAGGCAATATAAATAGGGTGTTTACGGATCCAGTCACGCCATTTGATTGGAGAAAGTCCTGCGAGTCCTTTGGCAAGGAGTCGCCCAAATATACCACCCAATACACCGCAGACGACGCCACAAATGGCAAGCCAAAGATATAAATAAGGAATAGAGGTCGCGCCCTTATAAACAGGAAAGTAAGGGCTATTGCCTTGAATCGCTACCAAAATAAAACCCGCTGCTAATACCCCAAGTAATACGCGGCGTTCCCAGCGTAACATCACGCCTCGACCCAATTCTTCAATGGCAAAAATCACCCCAGCCAAAGGGGCATTAAATGCGGCAGCAAGACCACCTGCTGCACCGGTTGCGACGAGTTCATTCGTACTTAATCCACGGAAAGCAAAGTTATATTTACGACAGAAATTTCCCCAACTCAGCATAACAGCAGCACCGACTTGAACAGAAGGACCTTCACGCCCAACAGACGCACCGATAACCATTGCAAAAAAAGTAAGCGGAATTTTCCAAATGGTTTGGTGAAATTTAACCAGTTTCGTTTTATAGCCATTGTAAGGAAGATTAATGGAGGCAATCACTTGTGGAATACCGCTACCACCAACATAAGGCGTGTATTTAGCGGTAAACCAGGTGAGAAAAGCAAGACCAAGCGGTAAAACAATCCAAACGGCGAGAGGGTATTTGGCAGACCAATAGGCATTAAATTCAAGTCCGATATCGGCTAGCTTGGCAAATCCAAAGGAAAAAAGGGCAACAAATGTCGCACCAATCAGTAAACATACGAATTCGAGTGTTTTATGAGAAATACGATGGGTTTGTCGAAGCTTTTTATGATAGAAATAACGTAAGTGAAAAATAAATGAACGTAACATAATGATTGCCAACAAAATAATTCTGTTTGAAATTATAAAACCCTGGGTTCAGGCAGGCAATTGATTTGAAAAAAGAGAGTTAAAACTAAATGAATTAAACATCTTGAAGAGAATATATTAAATGTAAAGATGGGATGGAATAAATTATTTAAAAATCATATAATTATAGGAAATCTCTTAAGTTAAGTCAGAATTTACTACACTTAGAACAATAATTATAAGGATTCTATTATGAAAAAAATACTATTTATCTCTATGTTTAGCTGTTTCCTAACTTGTACTGAAGTACAAGCATCTATAGCAAATTCCACCAGTTCGAGTAGTCAATTTAATCAAATTTCTACTAATTTAAGTAATGAAGAATTTGGCAAACATATTCTCAAAAAAGTTTATCCGAGAGCTGTATACGATAAATGGAGTAAATCTTGGGAAGATGATGATTTTTTTATTGATTATGATTTAAAAGATATTCAAACCAGTGAAGGAGAAAAGCGTTATTTTGCACTGAATTATGGAACTGCAGGATATAATGAGGAACTGTATTTATACATTTTCAAAAAGTCATTAGATGAATGGGTTTTAGAAAATCAGGAATATATGAATTCTGAAAACTTTGAGCAAAAACCATTATTTAAAAATAAAAATATAGAGCTTCTTGGTAAAGCATCGGTCGTTAAGCTAGGAAAGGATACACTGGGTTTTCAATTAGACGGCCGTGATGGAGGGAGTGGCGGTGAGAAAGGTGATATTAGTTGGATTTATCTAGTAGATAATAAAATGAAAATGGTGGCTGGGTGTCATTATGAAGAGTGGCGTTTTGGACCTCTCGGCATTGAATGCGAGCCTAAAATTAATTCAAGCCTAAAGCCAACAGAGGCATTTTATCCGATCGAATTGAATTATAAGCTTGTGAAATATAAGCTTAATGATAAGGCTAAAAATGGATCAGAAGAATGGGATATAAAGAGCATAGGTAACAAGAAAGGTAAGGTAGTAATTTTATTTAATCCACAAACTCAAACTTATGAACTACCAGCAGGCTTTGAAAAAATTAGTACGAATGCGGAACAACTATGGAAGTACTTTAATAAAATAACAGGAGAGATAGATTTTGTAACAAACATTCTATTATGAATAACATTTAAACTGGAGCTTTTTTAATGGCAACTATCAACCAGCTAGTACGCAAACCGCGTGTGAAAAAGGTTGTAAAAAGTAACGTTCCTGCATTAGAGGCTTGCCCGCAGAAACGTGGTGTGTGCACTCGTGTATACACAACTACACCTAAAAAACCGAACTCAGCATTACGTAAAGTATGTCGTATTCGTTTAACTAATGGCTTTGAAGTAACTTCTTACATCGGCGGCGAAGGTCACAACCTTCAAGAGCACAGTGTTGTGCTTATCCGGGGTGGTCGTGTTAAAGACTTACCAGGTGTTCGTTACCACACTGTACGCGGCGCATTAGACTGTGCAGGCGTTAAAGATCGTAAACAAGGTCGTTCTAAATACGGCGTTAAACGTCCTAAAGCTTAATGGAACTCCGTTAAGTAAGGCCAAACGTCTAAATTAGTAAAAATTTAAATCAGAAACTCCAGTATCACATTAGCTCACTTTAAAGTGCGGTTAATTTTTATAGAGTTTTGGATATCCTGAAGATTAAATATACGGAGAAATTCGCAATGCCACGTCGTCGTAGTGTTGAACCACGCAAGATTCTTCCAGATCCGAAGTTCGGTTCAGAATTACTTGCAAAATTTATTAATGTATTAATGGTAGACGGTAAAAAATCCGTTGCTGAAACCATCGTTTACGGTGCGTTAGACAAACTTGCAGAGCGCACAGGTAAAGAACCTTTAGAAGCATTTGAAATTGCACTTGAAAACGTTCGCCCAACCGTTGAGGTTAAATCTCGTCGTGTTGGTGGTTCTACTTACCAAGTGCCAGTTGAAGTACGTCCAGTTCGTCGTAACGCATTAGGTATGCGTTGGATCGTTGAAGCTGCACGTAAACGCGGTGATAAATCAATGGCTTTACGTCTTGCAAATGAATTATCTGATGCATCAGATAACAAAGGCGCAGCAGTGAAAAAACGTGAAGACGTTCACCGCATGGCTGAAGCTAACAAAGCATTTGCTCACTTCCGTTGGTAATACGCTTTTAAAATTTAAGGGCTTCATCCTCGATGAAGCCTTACCCTTATATAAACAGATATTAAACTTAACAAGGTTATAATAATGGCTCGTACAACCCCTATTGAAAGATATCGTAATATCGGTATTAGTGCGCACATTGATGCTGGTAAAACTACTACCACTGAACGTATCTTATTCTACACTGGTGTAAGTCACAAAATTGGTGAAGTACACGATGGTGCAGCAACAATGGACTGGATGGAACAAGAACAAGAGCGTGGTATTACCATTACCTCTGCGGCAACTACCGCATTTTGGTCTGGTATGTCACAACAGTTCCCACAACACCGTATCAACGTTATCGATACCCCGGGACACGTAGACTTTACTGTTGAAGTAGAACGTTCTATGCGTGTTCTTGATGGTGCGGTAATGGTTTACTGTGCGGTTGGCGGTGTTCAACCTCAGTCTGAAACTGTATGGCGTCAAGCTAACAAATATCAAGTTCCACGTATTGCGTTCGTAAACAAAATGGACCGTACTGGTGCTAACTTCTTACGTGTTGTTGAACAACTTAAAACTCGTTTAGGTGCTAACGCTGTTCCTCTTCAACTTCCAATTGGTGCAGAAGAAAGCTTCACCGGTGTTGTTGATTTGATCAAAATGAAAGCGATCAACTGGAACGAAGCTGACCAAGGTATGACTTTCACTTATGAAGATATTCCAGCAGATATGCAAGCTGCGTGTGAAGAATGGCGTCAAAACCTTGTTGATGCAGCAGCTGAAGCAACTGAAGAATTAATGGAAAAATATCTTGGTGGTGAAGAGTTAAGCGAAGAAGAAATCAAAGCAGGTCTTCGTCAACGCGTATTAGCAAACGAAATCATCTTGGTAACTTGTGGTTCTGCATTCAAAAACAAAGGTGTTCAAGCAATGCTTGATGCAGTTGTTGAATACTTACCAGCACCAACTGATATTCCAGCAATCAAAGGTATCAACCCAGATGAAACTGAAGGTGAACGTCACGCAAGCGATGATGAGCCGTTCTCTTCATTAGCATTCAAAATTGCAACTGACCCATTCGTAGGTAACTTAACCTTCTTCCGTGTGTACTCAGGTGTAATTAACTCTGGTGATACAGTATTAAACTCTGTACGTCAAAAACGTGAACGTTTTGGTCGTATCGTACAGATGCACGCTAATAAACGTGAAGAAATCAAAGAAGTTCGTGCGGGCGATATCGCTGCAGCAATCGGCTTAAAAGATGTCACTACGGGTGATACATTATGTGCAATCGAAGCACCAATCATCCTTGAGCGTATGGAATTCCCAGAGCCAGTAATCTCTGTAGCAGTAGAACCTAAAACTAAAGCTGACCAAGAAAAAATGGGTCTTGCATTAGGTCGTCTTGCTCAAGAAGACCCTTCATTCCGTGTTCACACTGATGAAGAATCTGGTGAAACCATTATTTCTGGTATGGGTGAGTTACACTTAGACATCATCGTTGACCGTATGAAACGTGAGTTCAAAGTGGAAGCTAATATCGGTAAACCACAAGTATCTTACCGTGAAACCATCCGTACTCGTGTTAACGATGTGGAAGGTAAACACGCAAAACAATCTGGTGGTCGCGGTCAATATGGTCATGTTGTTATTGACTTATACCCATTAGATCCAGAAGGTCCTGGTTACGAATTTGTAAACGAAATCAAAGGTGGTGTAATCCCTGGTGAATACATTCCTGCAGTTGATAAAGGTATCCAAGAACAGCTTAAATCTGGTCCATTAGCGGGTTATCCGGTAGTAGATATTGGTGTACGTTTACACTTCGGTTCATACCATGATGTGGACTCATCAGAATTAGCGTTTAAATTAGCGGCTTCTTTAGCATTTAAAGCAGCGTTCGCTAAAGCAAACCCAGTTCTACTTGAGCCAATCATGAAAGTTGAAGTAGAAACTCCACCTGAGTATGTGGGTGATGTAATCGGTGACTTAAGCCGTCGTCGTGCTATGGTTAACGGTCAAGAAGCTAACGAATTCGTTGTTAAAATCGATGCAGAAGTTCCACTTTCTGAAATGTTCGGTTATGCAACAGACTTACGTTCACAAACTCAAGGTCGTGCATCATACTCAATGGAACCGTTAAAATATGCTGAAGCACCAACAAGTGTTGCTGCTGCAGTAATTGAAGCGCGTAAAAAATAATTTTTTGTAACAATCCGCTCTATAAGTCGAATGGCTTATAGAGCATTTTCTAGGAAACTAAACAAATGTCTAAAGAAAAATTTGAACGTACAAAACCGCACGTAAACGTGGGTACAATCGGCCACGTTGACCACGGTAAAACAACTTTAACAGCAGCAATCA
>JAGZXE010000040.1:0-9430 GCA_018378615.1 Parahaemophilus parainfluenzae | reverse complement strand
ACCAAGCACGCTTTCCCCAGAGGTAATAGCTTGAGGTACTTGTGTTAATGCAATGGCACTTGAAATACCTGCGCGTAATTTTTTCACGTTGTGTTTCAAATCTGAGCGTAATGATTCAGTAGAACGTGTCATTTCAGAGCGTAAATCAGAAATCTCTTTTGTATTTGTCATCACTTGATTTGATAAGTGATCTAAACGTGAAGCGTTATTCGCAATATTTTGCACGTTATTGTTTACTTTATTAGCAAGTGCTTTGGTGTTTTGAGTATTACTTGATGAATTATGGCTGATTCTATTTTTTAGATCATCGATATCAGTTCTGTTCGTTTGAATATTGTTTGTATTATTTTTTACTTGGTTATCTAGGTTATTTAGATTTTTTTGGGTATCCCTAACTCGCTCTTCTACACCCGTGATACGATTATCTAAATCCTTACGATTCTCTGTAATTCGTTCATCTAAATCTTTGCGATTCTCCGTAATACGATTATCTAAATCTTTGCGATTTTCAGTAATTCTTTCATCCAGTGCTCGGCGATCTTCAGTAATGCGACCATCTAAACGACCCACTTCATCATTGATGCGATTATTTAGATTTTTATCCGTTTGGTTTAAACGTTCATCAACGCCAGTAATACGATTATTTAAATCTTTCTGAGCATTGGTGATACGATCATCAAGACGTCCCACTTCAGTTGTTACACGATTATCAATTTCTGTTTGAGTATTCGTAATACGTTCATCTAATGCTCGGCGATTTTCTGTGATATCTTTATCTAAACGCCCCACTTCGTCATTAATGCGGTTGTTGAGATTTTTATCTGTTTCATTAATACGATCATTTAAATTTTTATCAGTTTGATTAAGTCGAACATCGACACCCGTGATGCGATCGTCAAGTTCTTTACGCTCATTTGTAATTCGATTATCAAGAACTGAACGAGTTTCAGTAATACGCTCGTCGACTCTTCCTACTTGAGTATAAACTTCAGTTTTTGTTGCGGTATCTTCTGCGAAAGCAAGAGATGCACTTCCAAATAAACATACAAATAATAGTGTTTTTTTCATTAGGTTTAATTCCTTTAAATAAAAAATATCCGAAATATAATAAAAGTTTCATTTGGTATGAAACGAAATAAATAATACTTGTATGAAATAATTTGGTAAATATTTTAATATAAAAATTTACAAATATTTACATTGTAAAACAATGACTTATAATTTTGTGAGATGATTTGATTTTTTGAGAATGTATATAATGGCACGCCCTAAAGGATTCGAACCTTTGACCCACGCCTTAGAAGGGCGTTGCTCTATCCAGCTGAGCTAAGGGCGCATTTTAAGGGTTACATCTTTTGTATGGAATTTCGAGGGAAATATAAAAGAAGTGGTCGGCGAGATAGGATTTGAACCTACGACCCACTGGTCCCAAACCAGTTGCGCTACCAAGCTGCGCTACTCGCCGACGATTGAGCACAATTATAGTGAGCTTTTCTTTTCAGTCAATTAATTTTTTAGATTCCTCTTTCAATTGCTCAAAATTATTCCAGTTTTTCAACCGCACTTTTGTTGTCTTTGTAAAATAAGGCGTTGTCAGTTAAAATAGCAAACGTTTACTTAATGCCATCTTGAGGAAAAAATGCATGACTGCTCAAATTATTTCAGGTACTGAACTATCAAAAAAAATCAAATCGGATGTTGCCAATAAAATTGAACATTATCGTGCTCAAGGTAAACGTGCTCCAGGACTTGCGGTAATTTTGGTGGGGGTAGATCCTGCTTCTCAAGTCTATGTAGGCAGTAAACGAAAAAGTTGTGAGGAAATCGGGATGGTTTCAAAATCCTATGATTTGCCTGAAACAACGTCGGAAGCAGAACTACTACAACTGATAGATCAATTGAATGCCGATGAAAGCATTGATGGTATTCTCGTCCAGCTTCCATTGCCTGAACAAATTAATAGCACATCAGTGATTGAGCGAATTAGCCCTGAAAAAGATGTGGATGGTTTCCACCCTTATAATGTGGGGCGCTTATGCCAGCGCATCCCAACTTTACGCGCCTGCACTCCTTATGGCGTGATGAAATTATTAGAAACCACAGGTATTGATTTGCACGGTAAGCATGCGGTGATCGTCGGCGCATCAAATATTGTGGGTCGTCCAATGTCACTTGAATTGTTGTTAGCAGGTGCTACTGTCACAGTGACTCACCGTTTCACCAAAGATTTAGAGCATCATATCCGTCAGGCAGATGTTTTAGTCGTGGCTGTGGGCAAGCCTCGTTTTATTCCAGGAGATTGGATTAAAGAAGGGGCAACAGTCATTGATGTGGGGATTAACCGTATCAATGGTAAATTAGTGGGCGATGTGGAATATGATGTGGCGATACAAAAAGCGGCTTATATTACACCAGTACCGGGTGGAGTAGGTCCAATGACGGTTGCCATGCTGATGTTTAATACGCTTTATGCTTATGAGCATAACAATCAATTGGTTTAAGAAATGAAAAAAGTGCAGTCAAATTGAACCGCACTTTGTTATTTCTCAACTCATATTATTGTGCAAGTAATACACTTAATGCTGAATACAAGGATTGAGCCGCTTCATTTGGTAATGCCTTACCATCTTCATCAGTGATGACGACCGCACTTTGTTTACCCACTGCGGAGATTTGCATTTGGTAAACCCCTTTTTCGAGATTAGGCAGATTCACACCTAAACGTAACCACTCTTGTTTATCTAATGGTTTATATTTTAACTCGCGATAGCCACGGCCAGCAGATTCCGATGTAGCTTTAAAGCCTAATTTCGGTAAAACCGAACCTAAACGTTGCCATGCTTGACCAAAGCTTGCATCCATACCTAATGCCATTCTACCGTTCGTATCAGTAATTAAACCTGATTGGAAAGGTCCTGCAGAAGCATTATTTAAATCTTGTTGTTGCTTGTTATAAGCGTTAGTAAGCGCAGCAACAAAACGATTTAAACGATCCGATGCATAGCGTTGTTTATCTGCTTGATTTGGTGTGTAAATCACACCATCACGACGCATTTGTTCTACAGAAACCGCTAACGCACTTGCATCTTGCGCCGTAACTTGTTCAATTTTATAACGGATCTCTGTGTTGGCTTTATCATCTGCACGACCTGTTGGCGCCCAATCGCTAATTAATACCGCACCATTTAAAGTTGAATTCGTGCCTTCTTCTTTCAATAAACGCTCAATTTGTTTGAGATTATAAAGCTCTGCTTGTGCATCTGTATAAACAATCAATGCACGTTCACCATCAAATTGCGTCAAAGAATTTTTGATAATCGCTAATGGGGTTGAAGGCGGACGAATATCCACGCGTTCTTTTTTCGCATTAAGCTGAGGAAGTTCATAAGTCGGATCGGCTTGCGGTAATGTTACACCACCGCTTGCTAAAGGAGAAAAGCTCGGTATTTCACGATCAGAATTTTGATAAGTGTCATTAGCCGTCTGCATTTTTTCTACGCTGTTTGAACACGCCGATAACAATGCTGCTGCGACTAAACTCAGTACGATTTTTTTCATTCCTTAAATCCTTCAATAAAAAATAATTAAAATAATGACCGCTCTTTGACAAATAAAAAAGTCGAAAGTTTAAAGGGCTGTAAAAACAACCCTTTAATTTATTAAATTAAGCCAGCAATTTTTAATGCTTCTTCTACTCTTACTTGCGCGCTTTCACTTAACACAGTAAGAGGTAAACGTAAATGTGGAGTCTTAATTAAACCTAAACGATATGCCGACCATTTAACCGGGATTGGATTTGATTCAATAAATAAATCTTTATGTAAAGGCATTAAACGTGCATTAATTTCTTCCGCTTTCGCAAAATCGCCCGCTAAAGCATAGCGACACATTGCAGCCATATCTTTTGCTGCAAGGTTATTTGTCACAGAAATAACTCCCTCTGCGCCTAATTTCATCGCTTCTAGTCCTGTTGCATCATCACCACTTAACACAATGAAATCTTTACCTGCAAGCTCTTTAATTGCAGTAACACGTGAGACATCTCCCGTCGCTTCTTTAATTCCTACAATGTTATCAATTTCTGCTAAGCGTGCCACGGTTTCAGGTTTCATATCACTACCGGTACGACCTGGTACGTTATAAAGAAGTTGTGGTAAATCCGTGCATTCTGCAATGGCTTTAAAGTGTTGGAACATACCTTCCTGAGTTGGCTTATTGTAGTAAGGCACCACAGATAAGCAACCCACTACACCGCTATCATGTAATAACTTTGTCATCACAATGGCTTCGCTCGTTGCATTTGCTCCCGCCCCTGCAATAATAGGAATACGACCTTTTGCGAACTCAACCGTCTTCTCAATTACTCGTACATTTTCATCAATGCTTAAAGTAGCTGATTCACCCGTTGTCCCCACAGAAACAATCGCATCTGTACCAGAATTGATATGAAACTCAACTAGTTTTTCTAGCGTTTCAAAATCAATGTGTCCATGATTATCCATTGGGGTCACTAAGGCAACAATACTGCCTGAAAATAAGGGGGTTTGCGTAGTCATAAGCACTCCATTTATATCTATCCTATTTTTTAACCATAACATTTGAAAATGCTTAGTTATAATCGCTAAAATAGCTTGAATTTACAAATCATTTTTTACATTTTTAAGGATTTTTTATGAAAACATTACAAGCGGGTGACTTAGCACCGCAATTCACACTTCCAAATCAAGACAACCAATCCATTTCACTTGGTAACTTTAAAGGAAAAAAAGTACTCGTGTATTTTTATCCAAAAGCCTTAACGCCGGGCTGTACAACTCAAGCATGCGGTTTGCGTGATGTCAAAAGTGAACTAGAAAAATTAGGTGTGATTATTTTAGGCATCAGCACAGATGCGCCAAAAAAGCTGGCTCAATTTGTTGAGAAAAAAGCGCTCAATTTCACCTTACTTTCTGATGAAGATCATCAGGTTGCCGAGCAATTTGGTGTATGGGGCGAAAAGAAATTTATGGGACGAACCTATGACGGCATTCACCGTATTAGCTTCCTCATTGATGAACAAGGCAAAATTCAACACGTTTTTGATAAATTCAAAACAGGCGAACATCATCAGGTTGTCTTAGATTACCTGCAATCCCTTTAAATCCCTTCTCAAAACAACCGCACTTTCTATGATTTACCTCAAAGTGCGGTCAAAAAAATAGCCATTTTTCTAATTTATATTTACGCTCTATTTTCTATTTGATAGAATCCACAATCTAATTGAAATTCATTATCAATTCATTTTGTATTCTTTATTACACATAAAAGGACTATCAGATGCCAAAACTTTTTGAGTTTTTAGAACAATATAGTGATTACATTATTATCGGGCTTTTACTTCTTATGAGCGTAATCATGCTTGCTACCGTGATTGAACGTTTTATCTTTTTAAGCCGTATCAATGTCGCTAAATATTCCAATATCCATTCACTTGAAATTGATTTAAATCGCAATATGACGATCATTTCAACAGTTGGTGCAAACGCACCTTATGTGGGTCTATTAGGAACGGTAATTGGTATCTTATTAACCTTTTATCAAATCGGTCAGGCGGGCGGTGATGTTGATGCGGGCGCAATCATGATGCATCTCTCTCTTGCCTTAAAAGCAACGGCTTTGGGTATTTTGGTGGCAATCCCTTCCATGATTTTCTATAACGGTTTAGGTCGTAAAGTGGAAGTTAACCGCTTAAAATGGAAAGTGTTAAACGCTCAAAAAGATAAGGAATAATTGTGAAAAAATTTGATGAAATCAACATTATTCCTTTCATCGACATTATGTTGGTGTTATTAGCGATAGTGTTGATCACCGCATCCTTTATTTCTCAAGGAAAAATTCAAGTCAATGTGCCCAAAGCCAGTTCAACGGTCGCATTCAAATCCGATGAATTAGCCAAATTATTAACCGTGACGGCAGATAAACAACTTTATTTTAATGATAAACCGATCTCCCAAGAAGCCCTTGAAAAAGAGATCGCAAGCTGGAATAAAGATCAAAAAGTCACATTAAAAATTGATGCAGAAGCCTCTTTCCAAGATTTTGTGACGATTACTGACATGTTATCGAAAAACGAAATTAAAAATGTCGCGATTGTTTCGATGAAAGATAAAGGTTCACCAAACAAAACAACGCAGGAAAATGAAACAAAAAATACGCCAACACTAGGCGGAGTTGCACGTGGAGGCGTTGGAGTAGGGCATAAACAATGAACAGCCAACAAGCGAAACGATCACTATTAGGCTTGCTTATTTCTCTATTAATTCATGGTGCCATTGTAGGCGCATTGCTTTGGAACTGGCATAAGACAAGTGAAGCCGCAAGTAATGCTACAGGTGAAATATCTACAACGATTTCGATGGAAATGATTCAAGGAATGCGAGTAGAAGAACCAGCTCCTGAGCCAGAACCCGAACCTCAACAGGCTGAACCGGAACCTGAAAAGCAAGAAGTCGTCGCAGATCCAACGAAGAAACCAGAGCCTGAGAAGAAAAAAGAACCTGAGAAAAAGCCAGAAAAACCAATAGAAAAACCGAAACCAAAACCGAAAGAGAAGCCAAAGGAAAAACCTAAAAATGAGGTAAAAGCAGAGAAAGCGGTAGAAATGCCGAAGAGCTTACCGATTGGCGATAAGAATATTAATTCAACGGCTACGGCAAATTCTAAAGCAACGACCACTGGTCAACCTGGTACAAATGGCGTTCAAGGTGGCTCAGGTACCAATACGGATGAACTAAATGCTTACCGTGCAGCTATTCGACGTGAAATTGAACGACACAAACGCTACCCTACTCGTGCGAAGATGATGCGTAAACAAGGTGTTGTGAGCGTGAGTTTTAGCGTAGGGGCAGATGGTTCCTTATCAGGAGGACGAGTAACGAACTCCTCTGGAGATGAAAGCTTAGACAACGCAGCACTTGAAGCGGTGAGAAGTGCAAGACCTGTTGGTCCAAAACCAGCTGGATTTACCTCTTCAGTCAGTGTGCCAATTAGCTTCACCATTCAATAGATAAATAAAAAGGCGAACATCATGTTCGCCTTTCTTTTTGCTAATCTTAATTAGCCCATACCGTATTTTTTCAATTTCTTACGCAATGTACCACGGTTAATGCCGAGCATGTTCGCTGCACGGGTTTGGTTACCGCGGGTGTATTGCATAATCATATCTAACATCGGGTGTTCAACTTCCGCTAATACTAATTCGTAAAGATCATTCACATCTTGACCATCTAATTGTGATAAGTAATTGCGTAAAGCTTGTTTTACTGAATCACGTAATGGTTTGTTTGTTACTTGTGATTGAGAGTTTAAAACTGAAACGGTTAACGCTTCAGACGGACTACGTTGTTGTTCTAACATTTTTCTTTATCCAAAATTGAATTTAAAAAATCTTCCAGCACAATTAACTGCTCTTTCGGTTCATTAATTGCGTTAAAAGTCTGTCTAAAAACGGAATCGGGTTGAATTCCCTGTAAATACCAAGCCACGTGTTTACGGGCTATTCGATAGCCTTTTTGCTCGCCATAGAACTGATGGAGTTCTTGAATATGACGCAAAATATGACCGCACTTTTCACGCAAACTTGGTGTTTGAATTATCGAATCATGTTCCACTAAAGCCTCGACGGTTTGAAAAAACCATGGATTGCCTAGTGCGGCACGACCGATCATTATTGCATCAGCACCTGTATACTCAAGTACCTTTTTCGCTTTCGAGGCAGAATCAATATCACCATTCGCAATGACTGGAATTGAAATTGATTGTTTCACTGCTCGAATATTGTCGTATTCCGCTTCACCTTCAAATAAGCATTCTTTCGTCCGCCCGTGAATGGTTAAAGCCTGAATACCAGATTGTTCTGCAATTTTGCCGATTTGCACACAGTTTCGATTTGCTTTATCCCAACCTGTGCGAATTTTTAACGTCACAGGCACATCAACGGCATTTACGACTTCTTTTAAAATTTTCTCCACTAAATCGGGAAATTGAAGAAGTGCAGAGCCCGCCAGTTTTCGATTCACTTTCTTTGCGGGACAACCCATATTGATATCGATAATTTCAGCGCCATAGGCTACATTAATTGCTGCAGCTTGGGCCATTTCTAAAGGATCAGAACCTGCGATTTGCACCGCATTTAATCCTAGCTCTTCACTATGTGCTAAACGAAGTTTCGATTTTTCTGTATGCCAAACTTGAGGATTAGTGGACATCATCTCTGAAAACGTTAATCCCGCACCATAATGGGCACATAAACGTCGAAAAGGTTGATCCGTGATACCCGCCATGGGTGCCAATAAAATACGATTTTTTAATTCATAAGAACCAATTCGCATTTTATGTTATCCCCAATTACAAGTCCTAATCTCTAGCAAGTCAGGCAACAGCAGTCACCGACAAGGGGTGCTATATTACGCATTTTTCGTTTTTTTGCAAAGGGAAATTTGTTCAAAAAATGCACTTTTTTTAATTGACAAAAAGAAATTAAGCCGATTTTAATTTACCTGTAATACGGCACCATTCCTCTTTCACCGCCACAGGATCTAAATCAAACGACTGCGCATAAGCATCGCATACCGATTGTGCTTGTGTTTCTAAAATGCCCGATAATCCAAGATCCCCCCCCTCTTTCACTAATTGAGAAATAATTGGGTAAAGTTCTTTTAATGGACCCGCAAGAATATTCGCCACAACGACATCCGCTTTTAAATCTGCAGGTTTATCATCTGATAAGAAAAGTTGCAGACGATCCGCCACCCCATTCTGTTCCGCATTATTACGACTGGCGAGAATCGCTTGTGGATCGATATCAATACCGATCGCATTTTTAGCCCCTAATTTAAGCGCTGCAATAGCAAGAATGCCTGAGCCACAACCAAAATCAATGACGGTTTTGCCAGTTAAATCCAAACCATCTAACCACTCTAAACAAAGTGCGGTTGTCGGGTGGGTGCCTGTTCCGAAAGCTAAACCAGGATCAAGCATTACATTAACCGCATTTTGATCCGGCACTTCACGCCAGCTTGGGCAAATCCATAAACGTTTACCAAATTGCATTGGGTGGAAGTTATCCATCCATTCACGTTCCCAGTCTTTATCCTCAATTTGCTCAATTTTGTAAGCCGTATTTTCATCTAAATGATGTGCTTGTTTAAGCAAACTCACAATTTCGTTCATATCGGTTTCTGCATCAAACAAGGCAATCACATCAGTATTTCCCCACAAACGCGTTTCGCCCGGAAGTGGTTCAAAAATCGGCGTATCTTGGCTATCCATAAATGTCACCGAAACTGAGCCGATTTCTTCTAAAAAATCGCTAATTTTCTCAGCTTTTTCATTTGTACTATTTAAGCGAATTTGAATCCACGCCATCTTCTTTTCCTTTTAATTAATTTCT
>JAGZXE010000039.1:0-18704 GCA_018378615.1 Parahaemophilus parainfluenzae | reverse complement strand
TAAGGACCTAACCATTCTTGGTTTGCTTTCACTACTTCTTTACAAGCGCGGATAAATAATTCTGTTGGCACTTGTGGCATTAATAAACGATCAGAGGTGTGTTGCATGCGTTTTGCATTTTGATCAGGACGGAATAAGTTGATTGAACCATCTTTACAACGATAGGCTTTTAAGCCTTCAAAGCATTGTTGACCGTAGTGAATAGCTGTTGAACCTTCGTGGATATGTAACATATTATCAGTGGTGAGTTTACCTTCATCCCATTTGCCATCTTTCCAATGTGCGATGAAACGATAATCTGTTTTGATATAACTAAATCCAAGATTGTTCCAGTCTAAGTCTTTCATTTTGCTTCCTTAATTTGTATAAATAATTTTATGAATGGAAATGCAGTTAATCTACACCATAACGGCTACTATGAAAACCTTTAAACACAAAAATATTGTGATTTCTCAAAATTTTTATTGGATTTTTAAATTTGTGAAGTTGGTCAGGAAATAAAATTTTGCTTATGTTAGAATGCGGGAATAAAAAAACGCCGCTCGAAATGAGCAGCGCTTAACCAGAATGGTTTAATATATACAGGAAGTAAATGAGTAACTTAATTGTTACTCCAGTTCGGAGAACCGAACTATATGCAAACACAACATCATACTTAAGTCTGAAACTCATTAACTTGTAAGGAATTACCAATCATTAAGTATGGGTGTATTGTAGGTAGAAGGTGATGGAAGGACAAATGATGTTTTTTTATTTGACGCATAAAAAAAACTAATCCGAATTAGATCTTAATCATTATAAACTAAAATTTAGCCGTTGGGAAGAATTATGTATAAACGTTTGCCTCCCTTGAATTCATTGAAGTCTTTCGAATCAGCTGCACGACATTTAAGCTTCACAAAAGCTGCGGATGAACTTTTTGTGACACAAGCTGCAGTGAGCCATCAAATAAAATTATTAGAAGATTTTTTAGGTGTCGAGCTTTTTATACGTAAAAATCGTTCACTCGAATTGACGGAATTTGGGAAAGCCTATTTTGTTGATATTAACAAAGTCTTGCGAAAATTAAATGAAGCGACTGAACGTTTATTAACACTTAAAGCAGAGCCACATTTGGCAATTAGTGTGCCACAAACCTTTGGTATTCAATGGCTTGTACCGCATTTGAGTGATTTTAATAAGCAACACCCTGAAATTGAAGTACGCTTGAAGGGCGTTGATCAAGATGAAGGTTTATTAAATAAAGAAATTGATATTGCCATTTATTATGGCAAAGGTGATTGGGAAAATTTACAAGTCGATCGGTTAGGTGAAGAAAACTTAGTGATTTTGGCGGCACCTTCATTGCTTGAGAAAATTCCCGTTCGCCGTCCAGATGATTTGAAAAAGCACACGCTAATTCACACACATACTCGAGATAACTGGCAAGCGATGGCGGATTATCTCAAATTAGATGATTTGAATATTCAGCAAGGCCCATTATTTAGCCACACCTTTATGGCATTGCAAGCTGCCGTTCATGGGCAGGGCATTGCGCTAGCGAATCGTATTTTGGCTCAGCAAGAAATTGAAAACGGTCATTTGCAAATTGTGTTACCGACCGAATTGCGGGATCCAAAATCATTCTATGTGGTCAATCATTTAGATCGTTTAGATGATGAACAAATTCAAGCCTTTAGAACATGGATTAAAGATTCAATAAAATTAGGAAAGTATGAATAAATTAGCCTTATATTGTCGAATTGGCTTTGAAAAAGAAGTCGCCGCAGAAATTACCGACCGAGCTTCTGAGTGTGGCGTATTTGGTTTTGCTCGCGTAGTAGAAAACAGCGGTTATGTTATTTTTGAATGCTATCAGCCAGGCGATGCGGATCGCTTAGCGCGAGAAATCCCTTTTAATCGCTTGATTTTTGCGCGTCAAATGATCGTTGTGTCAGATCTCTTAGAAAATCTTGATCCTCAAGATCGTATTTCGCCAATTCTTACTCAATATGAACGCATTGCAGAAAACATTAATCTTAAGCAAGCGGTAGAGCTATTTGTTGAAACAGCAGATACTAATGAAGCGAAAGAGCTTTCGACATTTTGCCGAAAATTTACCGTGCCGTTGCGCCGGGCGTTAAAAAAACAAGGTTGGTTACAAGGTAAACCGAATGCAAAGCGCGGTCAGATTTTGCATTGTTTTTTCACTCAGCCGAATTGCTGCTATGTGGGGTATTCCTACCTTGGTAATAACTCAACCTATTTTATGGGAATTCCACGTTTAAAATTCCCAGCGGATGCACCAAGTCGCTCAACTTTAAAATTGGAAGAAGCGATTTTAACCTTTATTCCTCGAAATGAAGAAAGTAAACGCTTAAATGAAAATATGGTTGGCGTCGATCTAGGGGCTTGTCCTGGCGGCTGGACCTATCAATTAGTGAAACGTGGTTTATTTGTGTATGCGGTCGATCACGGCAAAATGTCAGCCAGTTTGCATGATACCGGCAGAATAGAACATTGCCCAGAAGACGGATTTAAATTCCAACCACCAAAACGTAAGCATATCGATTGGCTCGTGTGCGACATGGTGGAACAGCCAAGTCGAATTGCCAATTTAATTGGAAAATGGTTGATTAACGGTTGGTGCCGAGAAACCATTTTCAACTTGAAATTGCCAATGAAAAAACGTTATCAAGAAGTGATGTTGTGCTTAGAAAATCTGGCGGTGATGTTAGCAGAAAAAGAACTGGAATTTGATATTCAGGCGAAGCATTTGTATCACGATCGTGAAGAGATTACGGTGCATATTGCCTTAAAATAGAAGAGACAGTCCTAGATATCTAGGACTATCTCCGTTTAATATTGAGTATGCTATCTATAATATTTATAACTTTTTAGCAAGTTCATTATTTCCTTAGATCTTTTTTTATCATGATGTTCTTCTGTTGCATAATGGTACGCATCATATCCGAATTCATTTTTTATATTTGGCTTGGCGCCATTCTCTAAAAGAACTTCAATAATATCAAGATTTCCATAAAAACAGGCATTTTGAATTGGAGTAAAGTTCAGCTCGCCTTGTTGATTCACATTTGCACCATTTTCTATTAATAAGATAACATCTTTTTTATTTTGAGAGTTAACTGCTAAGTTTAATAATGTTTCACCCATGCATCCTAAATCATGTACGGAAGTAATAGGAGAGTAACTGAAAAAAGTTGGGTGATCTTGATATTTAAAAAAAAGTTTTGTTAAATCGTCATTCATAATTGTTCTCTAAATTATCTAATCAGGTCAAAGTAGGATAAATCCGGCTTTACCCATCGTTTTAATGTAAATGCTATTCGTAATTTTGATAGTTTGTTGAGGTCACAACTAATTAATGATTATTCAAATTTTTCTAGCATCATTTTTCTTAATTTTGTAAGATTTTTTGATGAATTATTTTTAAGCGCTAGATAAATTTCATTGTCAACGCTATTTTGAGTTAATAGCATGTTTTCAATATAAGGTATAACTTTCACAGAGTTAATTGAAATCAAGAATGCAATTATCTCATTGTATATGTAAGAATTTATATTGGTTTGATTTAGTCTGTTAATTAATAGTAACTCAATTGATTTTGATTTATAGTGTTTTTCTCTTAATGAATATAAAATCCATGAAATAATTTGTGATTTTTTGCTATTTAAGTTTTTTATTAGGTATTTTTTTATATAGTTTCTGTGTGGGAAGTATGCCGAACTAAATGCAACAGCTAAAATGATAGAATATCTATTTATATCCCAAATTAAATTAATATCCTTTTCTATTTCGTAAAACTCTTTTTCTCCTAAATTATAATGTCGAAATAGATGCCCCAAGGAAAATATTGCTGATGACTTTACACTTATACTTTTATCATGACAAATAGAATAAACTAATATAGATAAAATCTCATTTAGTTCAACATCATTAAGCTGTACCTGTATTTGCCCCAAGATAAAAACTGCAATTTCTCTGTGTCGGCTATATCGACTGGCTAAAAGAATATTCTTAATTATATCTCTAATTTCATTATACTGAAAAAATTGTAGTTTTCGGGCTGCTTCATATTGAAAAACAGGATTAGAATTTAGTACTTTGTTCAATAATTCTGTCTTTGATAAATTTTTACATGCTAAAAAAGCATCAAAATTTGGATCTAAGAAATCAATCAAACTTTCATTTTCTAACCAATCCGTTTTACGCTGTTCTTCTAATGTTGTGGTGGCGACATCCACACAACGCACATTAGTAAAGCCGACTTTTTCCAACCAATTGATGAGCGCTGCAACGGAAGGAATAAAATACACGTTCTTCATTTTTGCATAGCGATCTGATGGCACTAATACCGTATTCACATCGCCATCAACCACTAAGGTTTCTAAGACGAGCTCGCCACCTTTTACTAATTGATTTTTTAGCTGCGAGAGATGATCGAGCGGTGATTTACGGTGATAAAGCACGCCCATTGAGAACACGGTATCAAATGCGGCAAGTGGTTGCATTTCTTCAATACCTAATGGGATTAAGTTAGCTCGGCGATCGTTATTTAATAATTTTCGAACGGCTTCAAATTGGCAAAGGAAAAGTTCGGTTGGATCAATACCCACCACCATTTTTGCACCTTCACCAACCATTCGCCACATATGATAGCCGCTACCACAGCCTACATCTAAAATGGTACGATCTTTTAATGGTGCAAGATGAGGCAAAACACGATCCCATTTGAAATCAGAACGCCATTCGCAATCCACGTAAATATCAAACAAATGATAAGGACCTTTTCGCCACGGCATCAATTGCTTCAAATGATGGATAATACGTTGTTTTTCGCCTTCCGAAAGTGGGGAAGTGCGGTCAGATTTCACGGCATTTTTTAAATCAATAGTATCTGCCTGCAAATCAGGGAGAAAGTCCACGATTTTTGACCATTTGGCATAATCACCATGGGTTTGTTTTTCCCATTCTTTTAACTGCAAAGGTAATGTTTCTAGCCAAGCAGATAAATTGGTGGTGGCAATTTGTTGATAAAAAGGACGAAAATCAATCATTATTTTGCTTCCTTATAAGCTTTTTCTGCTTTCTCAAAGGTTTCTTTAACTTCATTTTCTGGTTCTCCAGACAGAAGAGAAACCACAATAATTGCTAGGCTAGCGAGAGCGAATCCCGGGATCATTTCATAAACATTAAACCACTCACTGGTTTTAGGAATCACATATTTCCAAGAAAATACGACGGTAGCCCCCACAATCATTCCAACTAAAGCTGCAGAAGAAGTCATGCGTTTCCAGAATAAGGAGAAAAGCACCACAGGACCAAATGCAGAACCAAAGCCTGCCCATGCAAATTCAACGAGTTTTAAGACTTTGCTGTTTTTATCTTGCGCAATCCAAATGGCGATAGCGGCAATAACTAAAACCATTGCACGGCCTAACCACACTAATTCTTTTTCTGGCGCTTTTGGACGAATAAAACCTTTATAAAAATCTTCAGTAATAGAGCTAGAAGAAATTAATAATTGTGCGGAAAGTGTACTCATTACAGCCGCCAAGATCGCAGAGAGTAGAATACCGGCAATCCATGGATTAAAGAGCAATTTAGCCAGTTCAATAAACACTTGTTCCGGTTCGTGATTTACTACGCCAGCCACATTGGGGTTAGCAAAGAAATAAGGGATACCGAAGAAACCAATACCAATTGCACCTGCGAGGCAAATCACCATCCATGTCATACTGATACGGCGTGCTTTAATGAGGGATTTCACCGAGTAAGCCGCCATAAAACGAGCAAGGATATGCGGTTGACCAAAATAACCTAAGCCCCAAGCGGCTAAACTTAATAAACCTAATGGCGTAGTAGAACTAAATAAATCGGTAAAGTCTTTATTCGCAGCGATTTCAGCTTGATGGAGCACTTCAGTAAATTGTGATGTATCACCCAAACTTAAAAAGATGAAGAGTGGCGTTAAAATTAAGGCAAAAATCATCAATGTAGCTTGAATGGTATCAGTCCAACTCACCGCTAGAAATCCACCAATAAAGGTGTAAATAATGGTTGCTAATGCGCCGTACCAAATAGCTGTGGAGTAGTCGACAGAAAACAGGTTTTGGAATAATTTCGCACCCGCAACCACACCTGAAGCACAATAAATAGTGAAGAATGCCAAGATGATTGTCGCAGACACAATTTTTAAGAGATTATGTGATGAGCCAAATCGATGGTGGAGATAAGTTGTTTGTATAATAATAGGCAAGGACACCGATTAAAATCATGCCGAAAATATAAATACTAAAAGTAATAAGTGTTGGGTCTAAACCAAACATTAAATGCCCCAAAATAAGTCATGAAAATTTGAGAAAGGTCATATTTTACCTTATTTAGGGCTATTATTCTATTTTCCTTTTCGATAGACTTATACCATTAAAACTAAGGTCGAAAAAATGAATTCTGTTGAATTATTAATGAATGTTACGCCCAATGAAACCCGCGTTGCGTTGGTGGAAACGGGCGTTTTAAAAGAAGTTCATATTGAACGTCAAGCCAAACGTGGCATCGTGGGGAATATCTATAAAGGGAGAGTAACCCGTGTTTTACCGGGGATGCAGTCCGCTTTTGTGGATATCGGTTTAGAAAAAGCCGCATTTTTACACGCATCCGATATTGTTTCACATACCGAGTGTGTGGATGTGAATGAACAAAAACAATTCCGAGCAAAAACCATTTCTGAACTCGTACGCGAAGGGCAGGATATCGTAGTGCAAGTGGTAAAAGATCCGTTGGGCACCAAAGGCGCAAGATTAACCACTGATATTACATTGCCTTCTCGTTATCTCGTCTTTATGCCAGAAAATAGCCATGTTGGTGTATCACAACGTATTGAAAGCGAAGAAGAGCGAGCAAGATTAAAAGCGCTTGTTGAGCCTTTTTGTGATGAGTTAGGCGGCTTTATTATTCGTACCGCCACCGAGGGTGCAACGGAAGAAGAATTGCGCCAAGATGCTGAATTTTTAAAACGTTTATGGCGTAAAGTGCTTGAGCGTAAAGGCAAATATCCAACCCGTTCTAAAATTTATGGCGAGCCCGCATTACCACAACGTATTCTGCGTGATTTTATCGGTGCTAATTTAGAGAAAATTCATATCGACTCCAAACTTTGTTTTAACGAGGTGAAAGAATTTACCGATGAATTTATGCCTGAGTTAAGTGAAAAATTAATGCTTTATACGGGCAATCAGCCGATTTTTGATATTTACGGCGTAGAACGAGGCATTCAAAATGCACTTGAAAAACGCGTGAATTTAAAATCAGGCGGCTATCTCATTATTGAACAAACCGAAGCCATGACGACCATTGATATCAATACCGGTGCATTCGTTGGTCATCGAAATTTAGATGAAACGATTTTTAACACCAATATTGAGGCCACTAAAGCCATTGCACAGCAGTTACAACTGCGTAATTTAGGCGGTATTATCATTATTGATTTTATTGATATGCAAACCGATGAGCATCGTAATCGCGTGATTGACAATTTGTGGTTTATGCCTCTCCAGCCGTGGCAGATTACTTAATCAAAGAAGAATCGCACGGTTTATTGCCAGAGATCGAAATGTTCATCAGCAAACAGGTTCAAGTTAAAACAGAACAGTACTACAACCAAGAACAGTTTGATGTAGTGGTGATGTAAAAGATAAAAGTGCGGTTAAATTTAACCGCACTTTTTTATTTTACCTCCGCACCTTTCAACCAGCGTCTGACCCAACTGCGGTTTGGCATTAAGTTATGAATCAGATCTTCACTCATCGGTAAGGGCTCACCATAAATTAAGGAAGCCAGTGTTTCCCCTAAAAATGGTGCAGAGGTTAATCCTCGAGAGCCTAATGCACCGATTAAATAGAGATTAGGGTAGTTTTCAGCCTGTTCTATTGGCTGCTTACGGCGTCGTAAATTAAACAAATTATGATATTGTGTTTGCTGAGCAGAAAAATGAGGAACAGCGCCCATCATTGGCGTAAGATCACGCACCGAACAACGCACACCGATTCGAGCAAGATTACCCGATGTATCCACTTCTTTTGTCCACTCTTCAGGTATATTTTGCTGAATTTTTTGTTGGTTTTCTTGTTGTTCGGTTAGGCTAAATTCACGAGTCGCATTATCACGAACATGACTGGCACCAATACAATGACTGGTTTTCGCTTGATCGACTGGCGTTAGGTAGCCGTCATAGCACAACACGGTTTTGAGTTTAAGTAACTTTTCCGATGTCGGAATTTGGCTCACTTGTCCTCGAACAGGATAGAGTGGGAGTTTTTGTGTTTGCTCAAACTCAGTGAGTTTATGTCCGTTTGCTAAAACAACCACTTCATGGCAGAAAGTTTTATTTTCAGCTGTAGTGATTTGCCAACCATTTTCTGTTTGCGAAAGTGCGGTTACTTTTTGTAATGTTTTAATCTGGATGCCTTGTTTTTCTAAAAAGGCAAAAGTGTGTTGAACTAACTGACGAGGTGCAAGCCAAGCGCCTTGAGGAATAAAACCGCCCCCAAAAGGTAACGGTAAGCCCACTTTTTTGCTTAATTCAGTTTGATTTAAGGACTGATATAAATCAGAAGGCAAATTCAGCGCAGCGATTTTATTTAATTTACTTTCAGCTTTGTCGTTGTAAGCACAAAGCGCAACACCGCAGAATTCGTGTTCAAATTCGATTTTTTGCTGAATTGCCCATTGTAGAAATTGGAGGCCATAGGCAAAAGCATGAATATAAAAACGAATATTACGCTCGTTATCATCGCTCAGTTGCGGATAAAATGCGCCTTGTTTGTTGCCGGATGCATTGAGGGCAGTTTGCTCATCTTCGCAATAAATCGTAATTTTGGCGCCGCGTTTAAGCAGGGAGATAGCCGTACAAAGAGAGGCAATCCCACCACCAATAATGGCAATATCTTGCTCGTTTAGATTCGCGGATTGACAATGAAACCAGGGTAATGAAAGTGCGGTCAGTTTTTCATGCGTTTTTTGACCAGAAAGACATTCTCGCTTTTTACCAAAGCCTTTGCGTTTTGTAATATCAAAGCCTGCATATTCTAAGCCTTTTCTGACCGCACTTGCTGCAGTAAAGGTCGCAAAGGAGCCTTGTGGTTTGGTAAAACGAAACATTTGCTGATAAAGCTGCTCGTTCCACATGTCTGGATTTTTACTTGGCGCAAAACCATCTAAAAACCACGCATCAATTTTATCGTTCATATAATCGCCAAGCTGTGGCAGATTTTCAGCCACATCACCAAACCAAAGATCTAACGTAGTTTCATCAAAATGAAAACGATAGCAACCTTGAATAGGATTAAGCCAATGCTGTTGTAGATGTTCAGCTAGGTGAGAAAATTGCGGATAGGCTAAATGGGCTTGTTGTAATGCATCAAGTGGCAAAGGGTATTTTTCAAAAGAGATAAAATAAAGGCGTTTTAAAGGCGAATCTGGGTATTTTTGACGAAATTCACGGAATAGCGTGGTCACTGCAAAGAAATTTAATCCTGTGCCAAACCCCGTTTCAGCAATAACAAAATGGGCTTCTTGATAATGAATCCAACGTTCCCACAACTGATTACCTTCTAAAAACACATAATGGGTTTCCGCTAAACCATCTTGATTAGAAAAATACACATCATCGAATTTATCCGAAACAGGCGTATTCTCTTGGTTAAAATGAATTTTTGCGTGCTGAATGGTGAACATGTGTTAGCCCTTTTTTGCCTTATCAAATTCTTTTATAATAGCACGGAAATTTTGAGTCCGGTTAAAACTTAACTGGTCGAACAAATGAATTATTGCTTGCAATATTTTCATTTCATAGTAAATTGCGTTCAGCTAACAACTGTAAGTTGAACTAAATTTCCCCTAAATCATAAGGAATAAAGAATGAAAAGAGCTGTAATTACTGGTTTTGGTATTATTTCAAGTATCGGTAACAACAAAGAAGAAGTTTTGGCTTCATTAAAAGCAGGTAAATCTGGTATTGAAGTCGTGCCTGAGTTTGTTGAAATGAAAATGCGTAGCCATGTTGCCGGCACAATCAAACTTGATCCAAGCGAGCACATCGATCGTAAAGTGTATCGTTTTATGGGTGATGCGGCAGCTTATGCATACCTTTCTATGCGTGAAGCAATTGAAGATTCAGGTTTAACAGAAGATCAAGTTTCAAATGACCGTACAGGTCTTGTAATTGGTGCGGGTACCGGTTCTGCACACAACCAATTAGTCGCTTGTGATGCAGTGCGTGGTCCACGTGGTGTGAAAGCAATTGGTCCTTACGCAGTAACTAAAACTATGGCATCAAGTGTGTCAGCTTGTTTAGCAACCCCTTACAAAATCCGCGGTGTGAACTACTCAATCAGTTCTGCTTGTGCAACGTCTGCACACTGTATCGGTCACGCAGTTGAATTAATCCAATTAGGTAAACAAGATGTGGTTTTCGCTGGTGGTGCGGAAGAATTATCTTGGGAATGTGCAACTGAATTCGATGCAATGGGTGCGGTTTCAACTAAATACAATGATACCCCAGAAAAAGCTTCTCGTGCTTACGATGCAGACCGTGATGGTTTCGTTATCGCTGGTGGTGGTGCTGTTGTAGTGGTTGAAGAATTAGAACACGCATTAGCACGTGGCGCAAAAATCTACGCAGAAATCGTGGGTTACGGTGCAACCTCTGATGGTTACGACATGGTAGCGCCAAGTGGTGAAGGTGCAGAGCGTTGTATGAAACAAGCAATGGTAACGGTAGATGCTCCAATTGATTACATCAACGTACACGGTACATCAACACCAGTTGGTGACGTAAAAGAATTAGGTGCAATCAAAAATGTATTTGGTGACAAAATCCCTGCGATTTCTTCTACTAAATCAATGACTGGTCACTCTTTAGGTGCTGCCGGTGCACACGAAGCAATCTATACCTTATTAATGCTACACAATGACTTTATTGCACCAAGCATTAATATCGAAACATTAGACGAAGCGGCAGAAGGCTGCAATATCGTGACTGAAACAAAAGAAAACGCAGGCTTACAAACTGTCATGTCAAACAGCTTTGGTTTCGGTGGTACAAACGCGACTTTAGTGTTCAAACGCTATAACGGCTAATTAAAACGTTTTAAAATCTAACCGCACTTTGGATCTTCCAAGTGCGGTTTTTTCTTATAATCTCTCCATTTCTCCTTACTCAGCAGAAAAATCAACACTTAAAATGTGATCCAGCTCAAAATTTTGAACAAAAGAATAAAAAATTTTTATTTTTATAAAACTCCATATAAAACTACGATTTTCTGCTTTTTATATTAATTATCTTTATTTAAATCTTAATATTTAGATTTTGTTGGTTTTTAATGCTTTTTAATTCATTTTTTTAGACTTTTCTCATGCTGGACAAGCCGTTTTCTTTCGGTATGATGTTTCCATTGTTTTGACACGAATCGTCACAAATAAAAGTGCGGTCAGTTTTAGGAGTAAAATATGAAGAAATTATCCGGTGCGGAAATGGTGGTTCAGTCTTTGCGTGATGAAGGCGTTGAGTATTTATTTGGTTATCCAGGCGGTGCCGTATTGGATATTTATGATGCAATCCATACTCTTGGTGGGATTGAGCATATTTTAGTTCGTCATGAGCAAGCTGCGGTGCATATGGCTGATGGTTATGCACGAGCAACCGGTAAAGTAGGTTGTGTGTTAGTGACATCTGGTCCAGGTGCAACCAATGCGATTACGGGGATTTTGACCGCTTATACTGATTCGGTACCAATGGTGATCATTTCAGGTCAGGTAATGAGTAGCTTAATTGGCCGTGATGCGTTCCAAGAATGTGATATGGTGGGGATTTCTCGTCCAGTGGTTAAACACAGCTTTATTGTTAAGAAAGCAGAAGACATTCCAGGTATCTTGAAAAAAGCCTTTTATATTGCTTCAACAGGCCGTCCAGGTCCCGTTGTCGTAGATATTCCAAAAGATACCGTAAACCCAACTTTAAAATATCCTTACGAATATCCAAAATCTGTTGAGCTTCGTTCTTATAATCCAACGGTAAATGGTCACAAAGGCCAAATTAAGAAAGCATTAAAAGCATTATTAGTGGCTAAAAAACCGGTTTTATTCGTGGGTGGTGGTGCAATTGCGGCAGGCTGTCATGAAGAATTAACACAATTCGCACAACGTTTAAATTTACCGGTTACCTCATCGTTAATGGGGTTAGGCGTGTACCCAAGTACGGATAAACAATTTTTAGGCATGCTTGGGATGCACGGGACTTATGAAGCCAATAACGCGATGCATGAAAGTGATTTAATTCTTGGTGTTGGCGTTCGTTTTGATGACCGAACCACTAACAACTTAGATAAATATTGCCCGAATGCAAAAGTGATTCAGATTGATATTGATCCAACCTCTATTTCTAAAAACGTCCCTGCGGCGATTCCAATTGTAGGTAATGCGAAAAATGTATTAGATGAATTCTTAAGCTTATTAGGTGAAGAAATCGGTTCGCGTCCGCAAAATCACTTAGAAGATTGGTGGAAACAAATCGATGAATGGAAAGCGAAAAAATGCTTGGATTTCGACCGCACTTCAGGCGTCATCAAACCACAGCAAGTGATGGAAGCGGTGTATCGCATTACAAAAGGCCAAGCTTATGTGGCATCCGATGTAGGGCAACACCAAATGTTTGCCGCATTGCATTATCCGTTTGATTTACCGCGTCGTTGGATCAATTCAGGTGGCGCAGGTACCATGGGCTTTGGTTTACCAGCTGCATTAGGGGTGAAACTTGCACATCCTGACGCAACTGTGGTTTGTGTAACGGGTGATGGCAGTATTCAAATGAATATCCAAGAGCTTTCAACAGCAACACAATATGGCATTCCAGTTGTGGTGATTTGTTTGAACAACCACTTCTTAGGCATGGTGAAACAATGGCAAGATTTGATTTACTCTGGCCGTCATTCTCAAACTTATATGAATTCTTTACCGGATTTCGTGAAGTTAGCAGAATCTTATGGTCATGTGGGTATTCAAATTTCGACACCTGATGAATTAGAAAGTAAATTAAAAGAAGCCTTCAGCATTAAAAATAAATTGGTCTTTGTTGATATTAACGTTGATGAAACTGAACACGTTTACCCTATGCAAGTTCGCGGCGGGGCGATGAATGAGATGATTTTAAGCAAACCACAAGAGGAGAACGAATAATGCGTAGAATTTTATCTGTTTTATTAGAAAATGAATCCGGTGCATTATCTCGTGTGGTCGGCTTATTTTCCCAACGTGCATTTAACATTGAAAGCTTAACTGTGGCACCAACCGACGACCCAACCCTTTCTCGTATGACGATTGAAGCAGTGGGTGATGAGCAAGTGCTCGAACAAATCGAAAAGCAACTTCACAAGTTAGTAGATGTGTTTAAAGTGATTAACTTGAGTGAACATGAGCACGTTGAGCGTGAAGTATTGTTAGTGAAAGTACGTGCAACGGGTTCATCACGTGATGAGTTAAAACGTTTAGCCGATATCTTCCGTGGTCAGATTGTAGATGTCACAACAAAATCCTACACCATTCAATTGACGGGTACAAAAGATAAATTAGATGCTTTTGTTGAGGCGGTGAAAGAAGAAAGTACATTACTTGAGATTGTTCGTTCAGGCTTAATTAGTCTTTCCCGTGGCGAGAAAAATATTCTCTAATGATGTGGAAAGTGCGGTTAAAAATGACCGCACTTTTAAAAACGAAAAAAGGAAGTCATAATGGACTTCCTTTTTGTTTATTCTGAATGGATGTTAGGCTTCCGATTTATTGGTTAATGCGATATATAAGCAAACTGCAAAGCCGGCAACTAAAAGATGAGGCGTAAAGGCTGCAACGCCAGAAGGAGCCGCTGCTAAGCCAAAGTTATGTGCCGCAGCTGCGCCAAGTAGCATACCGAGTACAAATAATGCAGAGTCATTGTTCCCTTCACCAATATTAACTAATTGCTTACCAGGGCAACCGCCGCCTAATGCAAAGCAAAGACCACAAAGCGCCATAGAAAGGAAATTGTAGAGATAGTCATTATGTGCGATAGGTTGTTTTTCAAAGCCTAAATGGAATTGACCTAATAAGGCATTGGTTATTGCCGCAAAGACAATCAATGCAATCACACCGTTTAATAAGTGTGCATCACGGAAGAGGACAAAGTTTCGGAATGCCCCAATGGTGCAAAAACGCGATTTTTGCATCAGCACACCGAGAAGTAATCCGCCTGCTAGTGACATCCAAATAGCCGCATGTTGTGCACCCGGGCCTTTTTCAGAGGTGTAAATTGCTAGATTTTCACCAAATTTAAATTGGGTTAAGGCTAAAACAAGCAAAATTACGGCAAAGATTGGACCGATTAAGCCCGAAGATTGGCTTTGTTCCTTCGATTTACCTAATGAGAATCCTCGATTAGCGAAGAAAATGCCACCCAATACGCCAGCAAATAATCCTACGATACCTGCAATTGCAGTGAGATCACCGCCACCTAATCGTAAATAAGCACGCCATGGACAACCTAAGAAAATCAGCGCACCAAGCATCGCAAAAAAGCCTAAGCTAATACGAGCGAGTGGGGCAGAGCCACCACGAGGTTTGAATTCCTTAGATAAGAATGCACTGGCGAGTGCTCCTAAAACTAATCCAATGAGTTCTGGGCGAAGGTATTGTAATGGGGCTGCGTGGTGTAATCCAAGCGATCCTGCTGTATCGCGTAAGAAACAAGCCGCACAAAATCCCATATTACCAGGATTGCCATTGTAAGAGAGAAGTGGCGCAACGATACCAAGTGCAGCACCTGCAACCACAGGCCAAGTTAAAATTTTCATAATTAGACCCTTGTGATATCTGAAGTTAAATTGAATTGTGTGTTTTTAATAATAAAAACAAAGGTATTGTAGAAAGAGTTGAAAAATAAAGAAAGTTTATTTTTTTGAAATTGTGAGCAGGATCAAAGATTTATTTTAGGTCGCATGAACTTTTCAATATATCCCCTAACGAATTGATAAATAGGTATTATTTGGCAGTTGTGTTAGTATGTAGATTAGCCTTAATTTCTTGTGTTATAGGCTAAGAAAAGTGAAAATAATCAAAGCTTATTTAGTGAGAATTCTCATCAGATATAAAGGTAACTCTTTCTGGAAGGAGCAACACTAATGCTTATAAAAAATAAGAGTTGAATTAAAGGAAAAAGTATTTATGAGTAAGTTTATTAAATTAACTTTGAAGTTTGTAAGCTTTCTATGTATTACTATATTTTTAGTGTTTTTAATATTCACTTTTAACTATAGATCTTATAATGATTATCACTACAACTCACCAGAAGAGTTCTTTAACTCAGAGTCATTTTCATGGTACGTGAATATTTTTCCTAAAAGTGCTAATAATATATTCTTGAGGGCTTTTATAGAAACCAATGAAATGATTGTTGTTTTTGATGTTAATAAGACTGATGAAATACCTATTTCTCAATTTTACAAGGTAGCCTCTATCGATAGAGGTATGGCTTTCTTAAAAGATGTAAATATTCCAGGTTCTAAAAAACAATATTTTTTAGAAGGTGGTAATTTAAATTTATATTGTTATATTTATCAAAACCAATTTCCTTATCTAGTGAGTCGATCTGATTCAGAGAATAATGATATAGCACATTATATATTTATATCACTCAGAACAGATGATGTTCCAGAGCTTTGTCAATAAATTTGAATCTTATAAAGTATTTTTACCACTTAAAATGTTTTGTTTACGCATATCTCCCCAAGTGCAATTCCACAATATCGACTAAATGTCGAAGAAATGTGGTGTCTTGGTCGTTGTGGAAACGGTCAGTATCTCGAGATTTAAAGAGTAAAAGTGCGGTTAAATTTAACCGCACTTGGGATATGTTATTCAGCAGGGTACCAATGCAAATGTTCAAAGGCTATCTGACATGTTTCCCCTTCTTTCGGACCAGAATCTCGTCGTCCAATTTGAACACGAATATCTTGATCTCCAACTTGGATATTATAATCCGTCACTTCACCAAGATAAGAGCGACGTTTTACGACACCAGGGATTCCACCTTGTTGAACAAATTCAATGTCAGATGGACGGCTTGCTAATATGGCTTTACCTTGTGAAAGTAAGTCATTATTTGGCATTTCTGGAAGATTGAAAATACCATCAACTTTATCAATATGAATACCTTGCGATGCTAGGTTTACATTTAATTGATTTGATAACCCGATAAAATTGAAGACAAACTTGTTAGCTGGGTTATTATAAATATTTAATGGGGTATCAATTTGTTGTACTGCCCCTTTTTTCATGACCATAATACGATCTGAAAGTGCCATCGCTTCAGATTGGTCATGAGTCACATAAATAATTGAGAACCCAAATTTTTTCTGTAATGCCTTAATTTCAAAACGCATTTCTTCGCGAAGATGGGGATCTAAGCTTGATAATGGTTCGTCTAGTAACATGACGTCTGGGTTGATTGCTAATGCTCTAGCAAGAGCCACACGTTGTTTTCCGCCACCAGATAAATCATCAGGGCTTTTCTTGGCAACACTAAGTAAATTAGTGTGTCTTAAGGCATCAGTTGTTCGTTTTTCAATTTCTTGGGCTGAAATATTTTTCCTAGCATAGAGAAACATTCGCCTTTTTCGATAGAAAGGTTAAGATCTTCAATGGCAATAACATCACCAAATTTTTTCATGACATGATTTAATTGAATATAGCTCATCTTTTACTCCTAACCTTCTATTTTTGAGTTTTCTTTTCAGCATAACGTTTAATAACGGTTTGACCTAATACAATGATTATTAGGGCGATACCCGCTAATGCCGCAGAATAAACGGTTTCACCGTCTTCATTTAGAGTATAAATTGCTACCCCGATGGTTCGTGTAGAAGGACCATATAACATAACAGAAACGGTCAATTCACGTAGTGCTGGAAGGAAAATAAGGAAGAAAGCAGCAATCATCCCCGGTCTTACGAGTGGGATAACAATATCTTTTAAGGATTGCCACATACTTGCTCCACATGCTCGAGAAGCTTCAACTAATGAATCATGTACTTGCTCAAGTGCTGCAGAGTTAGCTTTGAGTGAGAAAGCCATATAACGTGCAATGTAAGCAATTAAAATAATCCAAACTGTGTTGTAGAGATTGATACCAAATTTACCACTCCAGGCAAGGATCACCCCAAGAGCAATTACAGAGCCTGGTACGGAGAATGGCAACATACCTAAGAACTCAAGAATGCCTTTTCCGCGAACACGCATTTTAACGATAACATAAGAAATCATTACCCCTGCGAACATGGTAATCAGTGCTGCAGCAAGACCGAGAGTCACACTATTGCGAATTGCATCTTTTGTTAACTGCCATTCAAATAAGATGAATTTATAGTTATCTAATGTGAGATTTTCCCATGTAATTGGTAATCCATAGGTTTTTAATCCACCAACAAGGAAAATCGTGACTGTAGGCAATACGATTGTAAAGGCGATGTAGAGTAAGCAAATAACAAGCAACGGTTTTCTCAAACCACGAAGTTTTACTTCGATAGGTCTAAAGCTTTTACCTGCAATAATTTGGAAGCGACCTTTATTTAAGATTTTGTTTTGTAACCAAATAATCAGTGCCGCAGTGAATACTAAAACAGTTGCAAGTACAGTACCGGTACGAATGGCTTCAAAACTCCCCGCACTTTGGTGAATACGTTCATAAATGAGGGTTGGAATGTTGAAAATACCATTTTCTACGCCCAGTACGGCAACTGTACCAAAGTGAGCCATAGAATAGAGCATAATGAGTAATGCACCAGAAAGGATACTTGGCATGACGAGTGGAATGGTAATTTTACGTGTAATAGTAAAGAGGCTTGCGCCTGAGATTCTCGCTGATTCTTCTAATGTAGGGTCCATGCGCTCTAATGCACCACAGACTTGGATAAAGACGAATGGGAAAAGATACATCGTTTCTACCGCCATAATACCAGCATAGCTATAGATATTAAAAATAGGACCATCAAATCCTAAATCCATGAAGAATTGGTTAATGTAACCAGAACGTGGTGAAAGTAACATTTTCCAAGCTAATGCCCCAATGAAAGAAGGAAGCATAAAAGGTACAAGAAACATCACTTTCATAAAACCTTTGTAAGGTAGATCTGTTCGAGTTACTAACCAAGCAAAAAATGTACCAATGATCGTACTCATCACAGTTACGCCAGATGCGATGAAAAGTGAATTGAGTAATGCTTCATAGGTTTCTTCTTGCTTAAGAATATTCACCACGTCGGTGATATTAAATTGCCCATCAACCCAAAAAGAATTGAGGAAAATAAGTAAAACAGGAACCGCAACAACGATAACTAAGATACCGATAGATAAGGCTAGAATAACGTTAGCAATATTGAATGGATGATTATTTTGAATAGTTGTAGCCATAATAAACCCCTCTAGATTTCTTTAGCAGAATCAAACCAAAGCAAATCATGAAAACTGATAAAGCAATTTTCACCTTCATTGAACATTAAATTATTACGTAATGCTTTATTAGTTGGGATTTCTGTTCGTAGTGTTACACCATCAATCTCGACCATATAATCCATTACCGCGCCAAGAAAGCTGGCTCTTGATATTTTTCCTAGTAAACC
>JAGZXE010000038.1:0-29105 GCA_018378615.1 Parahaemophilus parainfluenzae | reverse complement strand
AGTTCCCATTAATGTTCCTGCTAATTCTTTGCCTAAATGTAACTCATTAATCACAAATAATGGCATATTGATGAGATACATGCTGTTACAGGTCCAAAGTAATAGGTTAGCAATGAACAAGTAAATCACACTTTTTCTTGGTGGCGTATTATCTAAAATCTCTTGATTTTTAACCGCACTTTGACGAGGAATTTTTGGCAATAATTTGCTGACGCCTGCACAAAGTAAAAAGGCAGAACCCGCCACCAAATACATATAATCAAAGCCCCAGTTTAGCGCGATAAAAAAGGAAAGTGGTGGCCCCACAATCCAAGCCAATGAGATTTGAGTTCGCATAATTGTGGTGAACATCACTGCTTCACGATGACTACTTTCAGCATATTCTCGCGCTAAAGCAAAAGATTGCGGATTAGCGGATGAGCCCAATCCCAATAGGGTTGTACCGATAATAATTAACACATAATAATTTCGGCTATAAGCAAAAATCAGGCATCCAAGCACAGCAATCAAACAGCACACAATCATCACTTTGCGACGATCATCTTGCTTATCAGAATATTTCGCGAGAATTTGGCTCAAGATAATGCCAATAGTGGCATTGACGGAATAGAACAAGCCAACAAAAAAAGGTGAAACTTGAATCTCTTGCGACAGATATAAACTCAAGGTCGGCGTCTGAAACGCAGAGGCAATCCCCGTTAAAAAGGCAATTAATAGAAAATTGAACGCCACAAGATTAGATGGTGTTGCGTTTTGTTGTTGAACAAACATAGTCATTACTTAATAAGAGAACATGGTTAGAAATAAAAGTGCGGTTAATTTTAACCGCACTTGAGTTGATTATTTGTCATATTGAATTGCTGGTAAATAACCAATCATTAAATCCAATGGATGGCTACAGCTTATTGTATTTTCTCTGTTCTCAATAAAAAATCTTGATGTCATCGCTTTTTCACCCTGATTAAAGAAAATTTCAATAATTGAACGATCAAAGAAAATTTCGACAGTTTGCAGATTTTCAACTTCGCAGAAACGTTTGGTATCGAATTTTTCCATTAATTCGGTTTGTTCGCTTTGACTGCGATCTAAGCAAACCAAGCCATTTTCATAAGAAAGTCGTAATGATTGTCCTTTTTCATTTTGGAAGAAGGTTAAGTCAAAAGCTTGGTTATTTACTTCAAATTTAATATACGCACGATCTAAATTAGCAATATCCGCTTTTTCATTGAGATGAAGCGCAGAAAGTGCGGTCAGATTTTTGTATATTTTATCAATCGGGCGTTGATAAATTTTCGAACCTTCTAAACACAATTCTCTTGGTAAGGTTAAAGCTGAGTGCCATTTAAATTTGTCTGTTGGATAAGTTAAATCTGGCAAACCAATCCAACCGAAAAGCACGGCATGAGTTTTGTTATCTAAGCCAGCAAATGTTTGTGGTGCATAGAAATCAAAGCCTTGATCCAACTCATTAATATATTCTGCTTCAAAGGTTAAATCCGTTAATTTACCCACAGCATAAGTCGCATGATAATTATTTTGGAATTGATGTGCTTCTCGAACTTTACCTTGTGGCGACCAAATAAAGACATCTTTATCACCGAGCTTCAATAGGTCAGGGCATTCCCACATAAACACGTTTGTATTGTCAAAAGCTGGTAAGGAAAGCTCGCCTAATAAACGAGGCGTATCTTCAAGATTGTCCATTTCAAAAATAATGGCTGTTCCTGTGAGGTTTTCTCTCTGTGCACCACAGATAAAACGGATTTTGCCGTCTTTAGTTAAATACGGTTTAGGATCGCGAACATGCTCGGTATAACCTTCTGGTGCATTTTCAATCAACGGACGTTTGCTAAGCAACTTCCCGTTAAGATCGAAAATCGCTAAATTTTGATAAGGCACGCGTTGATTATCACTTGGACGACGAGTATTGCCAGTGTAGAACATGGCCAATTTATCACCGACTTTTAAAGCACCACCCGAATAACAGCCGTGAGACTCAAAAAGTTCACAAGGAATCAGATCATCCGCTGATTGGTAATGTTGGAAGTCTTTCGTGATTAAATGCTTCCAATGTTTCATCCCGTGAATTGCATCGAATGGAAACCATTGATAGAACAGATGATATTTCTCTCCATCGAAGATCAAACCATTCGGATCATTCATCAAGCCAGTTGGTGGGGCAATATGAAAGTGCGGTCGGAAATCCTTGTCTTTTTGCACGGTTTCAGCAATTTCCGCAAGTTCGCCTTTTTCTGCGGCTAGAATACTTTTGTATTTGCCATTATTGAAAATAATCATAATTTAATCTTATTTTGGTAAGGTATTTTTTAAGCAATCATAACGTTGATTCATTGCTTCAGCCCATGTTTTTAATGATTTGATGGTTGCATGTTGTGAAGCATGAGTCCAAGCATCGCCGAATAATAGGAAATCAATCGCGCACACGGCATTTAATGTGCCGATATTTAATTCTTCACCAAAGATATCAATGGCTTTTTTGAGCTCAATTAAGCTTCGTTCTGTGCGGTCAAAAATTTGTTGATGACGTTCAAGCCACCATTGCTCTTGTGGACGAAGGCGTTTTTCTGGTACGACTGAGATTTCATTCTCTAAAATACCATCGGCTAAATAATGTAAACGGAGAATTTCCCAACGAGTCTCGCTGTTTCCATAAAGTGAAGGTTGCGTACCAATGTGATCGAGATATTCTGCAATGAGTGAACTGTTATAAAGCCATTCACCATTTTCTCGTTGTAATGCCGGTAAACGACCAAGAGGATTGTCTAAGTTATGTGGCGAGTTCTTATCTAAACCACTGGTTGCGAGGAGTAATTCAACATGATCTTGTAATTGATGATATTGCACTACAGCACGGGCTTTTCTAGCATAAGGGCTAGAGTTCGAATACCAAAGTTTCATACATACTTCCTAAATTATTTTCATAAATAAAAGGTGCAGCTATTTGCACCTTTGCACGCTAATTCGCTAAAAATGCTGCTAATTGTGTTTGGTTTGGTAAGGCTGACATCGCCCCTTTTGCTGTTGTTGCAAGAGCGCCGCAGGCATTAGCCTGACGGATGATTTGCACTAATACGTCATTTTCTTTCCAGTTTGGATGCTGTGAAAGTCCAGCAAGCAGACCACCAACGAAGGCATCGCCAGCACCCGTTGTATCAACAGGTTGTAAGGCTTTTCCAGAAATCACATCTTTCTTACCTTCTAAGTGATAGAGTGCACCATCTTTACCCAAGGTCACGATAATCAATTTTTCAGGGTAAAGTGCGGTCACTTTTTCAAAGGCTTTTTCAAGGCTGTCAGTATTAGTCAAAAGCGTTAATTCTTCTTCAGAGAATTTTAATACGTCAGCCAACGCAACCGCTTCCATTACCACGGTTTTCATTTCTTCTAAGCTTGACCAAAGTGACTCACGTAGATTTGGATCGAAAGAGAAGAAACCGCCAGCGGCTTTAATACGACGAATGGCTTCGAACGTCGCTTCGCGTGATGGATTATTAATCAGCGCGATAGAGCAGCAATGCAGCCATTCACCTTGTTGGAATGGCGGTAAATCGCTCGCTTGTAAGAACTGGTCCGCACTTGGGTTTACCATAAAGGTAAAGCTGCGTTCGCCATTATCTAAGCCGACGATAACAGTAGAGGTGCGATGCTGCGGATCTAAAATCATATGTTGTGTATTCACATTTTCCGCATTTAAGGTATCTTGCATAAATTGGCCAAGCGGATCATTACCTACACGACCAATAAAGGCACTTGGGCTGCCTAAACGTGCGACACCAACAGCCACATTTGCTGGCGCACCACCGGCACAGCGTAAATAATGATTTTCACCGTCAGGAATAAGATCGACAACCGCATCACCGGTTACCCAGATTTTTTGGCTCATATTATTTTCCTTCTATTGTGGATATCAGTTAAAAAATAACCGCACTTAAAAAGAGCGGTCATTTTCTTAGGTGTTTTATGCGATGGTTACGCGTGCGAATTTACGTTTACCGACTTGGTAAACATTCGTGCCTTTCGGTGCGTTGGCTTTCATGTCTTCGACTTTTTCACCATTGATTTTCACACCACCTTGTTTCGCTGAGCGAATCGCTTCAGAAGTAGAAGGAACCAGTCCAGCTTCTTTTAACAAGGTCGCTAAACCAATTTCGCCTTCAAAGGTGAATTCAGGCATTTCATCTGGCATTGCACCTTTTTGGAAACGGTTAATAAATTCTTGCTCAGCCGCCTCTGCCGCCGCTTCATTATGGAAACGAGCGATGATTTCTTTGGCTAATAAAATTTTCACGTCACGTGGGTTTTTACCATTTGCCACTTCAGCTTTTAATTCCGCAATTTCAGTGAGTGGACGGAAAGAAAGCAAGTTGTACCAATCCCACATTAATTCATCCGAGATTGACATAATTTTACCGAACATATCGCTTGGTTCATCTGTCACGCCGATGTAATTACCTAATGATTTAGACATTTTCTTCTCACCGTCTAAACCAACAAGTAATGGAAGCGTAATCGCTACTTGTGGTTTTTGACCAGCTGATTTTTGTAATTCACGACCAACAAGTAAGTTGAATTTTTGGTCAGTACCACCAAGTTCTACGTCTGCTTCTAATGCAACAGAGTCATAACCTTGTAATAAAGGATAAATAAATTCGTGAATTGCGATAGGTTGGTTGTTACCAAAACGTTTTTTGAAGTCATCACGTTCTAGCATACGCGCTACAGTATAGTTGCTTGCTAAACGGATCATCCCTTCAGTACCCAATTTACCCAACCATTCAGAGTTGAATACGATTTTTGTTTTTTGAGGGTCTAGAATTTTGTAAATCTGTTCTTTATAGGTTTCCGCATTGCGAAGCACGTCTTCACGGCTAAGCGGTGGGCGAGTGGTGTTTTTACCAGATGGGTCACCGACCATACCCGTGAAATCACCGATTAAGAAATAGACTTCGTGGCCTAATTGTTGGAATTGACGAAGTTTGTTTAATACCACGGTATGCCCTAAGTGAATATCTGGAGCAGTAGGGTCTGCACCAAGTTTAATTTTAAGTGGGCGATTTTCTTTCAGTTTCTCGATTAAATCTGCTTCAGAAAGAATCTCATCAGTACCGCGTTTTAGTTCAGCGAGAACGGTATTAATATCAGTCATTCTATTTCCTAATGTTATTTCAATATTAAAGGCTACATTATAGAGAATATGGCTGAAATGAAAAGATTGAGATGAAAAAAAACGCCTATTTGTGGGGAAATAGGCGTGAAGTTGGAGTGATTATCTGTTTGTTTTTGGAATGTTTAGATGATAACTATTCTCAAATACCTTGTCAACAACAAAATGCAAATAATTCTCAATTATTTTTTAATAGATGTAAGGTACACTTTCTGTGAGAGAAAGTGCGGTCGGAATGCCATCTGAAATGTCAAATTTTCCTGCATAAGCATAAGCTTCTACGCCTTGTGATTTTGCGTCCTTTAAAAGACGATCATATTCAGGATCCACAAACTCAGCGATTTTAAAACGATCGAAGCCATCATGTAATCCAGCAAAGAGAACAACGGCGCGATGTCCTTGTTTTTTCATGGCTAAAAGCTCACGAACATGTTTTTGTCCACGAGTAGTCACCGCATCGGGAAACATGCCTAATGTACCTTTTACAAAGGTGATGGATTTCACTTCAACATAACAATCGGGCAAGCCTTCACCTTTAAGTAAGAAGTCGATACGGCTATTTTCTTCACCATATTTCACTTCAGGATAAATTTCATCATACATAGCCAGTTCTTTGATTTGTTTGTTTTGCAAGGCTTCAAAGACTAACTGGTTGGATCTGTGCGTGTTAATACAAACAAGTTGGTCGTTTGCTAATTGTGTTAATTCCCAACTATGTGGATATTTGCGCGTTTGGCTATCAGAATGAGAGTACCAAACGGTATCACCTTTTTCACCACAGCCAGTCATTGCACCTGTATTAGCACAATGAATGGTGATCACTTCGCCATTTGGTAATTCAATATCAGTTAAAAAGCGTTTATAGCGACGAATTAATTTTGCGGCTTGTAGAGTAGGGAGTTGCATGGTTGTTCCTTGTTAAAAGAAAGTGCGGTCGAATTTTATGACGAAATTGACCGCACTTTGTCTTTATGAATGTTTAGTAGATATCAAACGATTATTCAATGGCATATTCAATGGTCACGACTAAGCGTGCTTTTTTCTCAATGGTGCTTGTGTCGTAGCTACCAGTGTAATCGCTAGAGTCATCGGCATCAGGATTTGGCGCTTGAATGTAGAATGGCCCTTGTGAAGCGGATTTTAACACGCCAACTTTCACGTTACTGGTTTTCGCAAACTCTTCAGCACGAACATGTGCATCTTGTGTGGCTTTTGAAATTAATTCACGATTTTCATAATAGTCAGTATGAGTAGAGACATCTAATTCGGTGATTTCTCGATTTTCATCAGCGAAACCTTGTGCTTTAAGGAAACGAACGGCTTCATTTAAGTTTTTCTGATTCGCTGCCATTGCGTCATTATAAGTTGCGCCCCAACCTGTTACGCGGATAACCCATGTACCTTGTGTTGAGGTATAGTGGCTTTCTGCCAAGCCTTTAACTGAAATAGAACCAGTTTGGCGTAAATTTTTAAATTGATTACCTAAGATAAACGCTGATGCCATCAATCCGACGGCAAGAATAATGCCAAAAATAGCGAGATAAGATTTTTTGCTGTTCATATAATGTCCATGATGTGGAATAAAGGAGTAGTTATTATAATCTAAATTTTAGAGATGTGGATATAAACAATATCTTGATAAGATTAATTTTATGAAAGTTGGTGATTCGATACGGGTTATTAATGTAGTATATGCTTTCGAAGTATAACAAAGATAGAAAAGATAAATTTCAGTGAGTTTAGACTACAAATAGTTTTTGTTCATTCTATCGGTATGGAAAGGTATATTATGAAAATCAAGGTAATTTTATTAGGTGTGATGGGGTTGTTGCTATCTAACATTGTGCTAGCTAATCATGAAATTAAATTTGATGATATTTGGAATTTTAAAATTTCCGTTACTGAAATGAAAGGGAATAGAAAAATTCACTTAACTGGTTTGTTAGGAAATAGTGCGATGGGCATATCAGATAGTAAAATAACAATTCATAATGATGAATTAAATATTATTTTGTTTGAGGAGTTAGCACAAGGTGAGTATTCAGGTAATTTGAATAAAGAAATTATCATTGAGAAACCTATTAATAAAATTACTTTTGGTTCTAATAATAAAATCGTATGGCAAAATTAAGCTCGTTTCTCACTTTTGCACCATTATGAAAAATGATGGAATAGTGGGCTACTTTTGACTTTTTTACTCCACAAAGAAAACTTATGTTTAACGACGAAAAAAGAATAAAGTATATATAATTATGAATGAATTAATTGATATTTACATAAATAATGGATTCAGCTTGTTTAAGCAGGGAGAAAGTACAGTTATCATCTCCACAAAATTATCAATGAGAGTTTTAGATATTCTGGAAGGTTTAAATGTTCTTGTTCTAGGTGGTGATATATATCGAAAATCAGGTGATGATTTTGAACATACATATGATAATTGGTATTATGCCGGTAATGTCCATAGTGAAAGTCTTGAGGTTGCTAGACAATATTTAGATAATCTAAAAGAGCAAGAATTATATGTATCTTTTGTTTTTAAATAGATTTGATATGAAAGTGTGGCGTTTTCTCAATATATTTAATTAATGTTGCGATCATAATTAATACTAAATAATAGTTTTCAATTTTTTACTTTACTAAGATCTAATTATGAACGGTATCACTTTAAGTATCTTTTCAAATTGAAGGCTAATTTACCTTGAAGTCAGTTCTCTAAAAAAAGAGCGGTCAAATTGACCGCTCTTTTTATTTTATTGCACTAATAAGTAGAAGTTGTTTTTGCCACGTAAGATATTGAGTGCAACAGCAGATGGTTTTTCATCTAGCGCTTTGCGTAAGTCTTGCGTGCTTTCAATTGGCTGACGGTTGATGCCGATGATGATATCACCTGATTTTAAACCGCGTTGTGCTGCCATTGAATTTGGCTGTACTTTACTAATTTCTACACCTTTAACACCTTTTGCATCGTAGTTGTTTAAGGTTGCACCATCTAGTGCAGGAAGTTCTGTTTTACTTGCCGTTTGAGAGCCATCGTCTGCTTGTAAAGTCACTTTTACGTTGTCAGTTTTGCCATCACGTAAATAAGTGAGTTCAATTTCTTTACCTGCACCAGAAGTTGCAATTTTTGCACGCATTTCGGCGAAGCTTGAAATTTTCTGACCATTCATTGCAGTGATCACATCACCCGCTTTCAAGCCAGCTTTTTCGGCAGCAGAATTTGGAATGACTTCACTCACAAATGCACCTTGTTGCGCACTAACATTAAAGGCTTTTGCTAAATCGGCATTTAATTCGCCACCTTTAATACCGAGTAAACCACGGCGTACTTCACCAAATTCTAAGATTTGTTGCACAAGGTTATTGGCTTGGTTGCTTGGAATCGCAAAGGCAATTCCGGCGTTACCACCACTTGGAGAAATAATCGCGGTATTAATACCAATTAATTCACCTTTTAAGTTCAATAATGCGCCACCAGAGTTACCACGGTTTACCGCCGCATCCGTTTGGATATAGTTTTCATATGCACCGCTATCTGAACCAGTAGAACGACCAAGTGCTGAAACAATACCTGATGTCACGGTTTGGCCTAAACCGAATGGCGGAAGTTGCGTGATGCACCACGATCTCCACCAAATTGTTCGCCAAATTGATCACCAAAGAAAAATTTAAATTCTTCTGGAATATCATCAGGTAATGCTGAACGGCTGTTTGCTTTTGCTTTGCCTTCAACAGAAAGGGTCACAACTGCTGCTTGTGCTTTTTCTAACATGGGCGCAAGGCTGCCTTGTTCGACAATTTCATTTGGAATAGCCGCTTGAGCGGATAAAGAGGTTGCAAACACGCTTAAACCTAATGCTATACCGGTTAATACAAAATTTCTTTTCTTCATAGAGTTCTCCAAGTAAAAATAAATGACTGAATAAGTGTTCAATCAGACAAAAAAATGAGGGAGATGTTCAGTAAAAACAAGGGCATTGAAAAAATATTTTTAAAAAGTGTGGTAGATGTTGAAATTGTTCTTTTTGCCCGCATTTATCTAAACCTCTTTGTTAATTTGAAGGATAAAAGAATCATTATGTTTAAATAGGGCTGGTTCAACCTATTTTTATGTCAAAAGCCTTGCCAGCTAAGGCGGAAATATAGTTTAATAACGCCCTGTTTTACTGCTTAGGTAGTATAAATCTTACGCAATCAAATAATAATTGTGTAAGAATTCAAGTGAACTAGTTTACTAGTACAAAAAATAGGTGTAGAGTAACGCCATTAGATTTAAGCACAACATTTAAGATTTAGAGAGTGACATATGGCGACGAAGAAAGAAGAAATCGAAGTAAAAGTTGCAAATGATGATACCCGAATTGAAAAAGTCGATCAGGTATTACCTCCAATTGCCTTATTAGAAAAATTTCCAGCAAGTCAAGAAGCGGCTGATTTAGTTCATGAAACCCGTTTGCATGCGCACAATATTATTCATGGGAAAGATGACCGTTTACTTGTGGTAATTGGTCCTTGTTCTATTCATGATCCTAAAGCCGCATTAGATTACGCAAAACGTTTAAAAGTATTACGTGATAAATATAAAGATGCACTTGAAGTGGTGATGCGCGTTTACTTTGAAAAACCGCGTACAACAGTGGGCTGGAAAGGCTTAATTAACGATCCTTATTTAAATGATACATATCGTTTAAATGATGGTTTGCGTATTGCACGTAAATTATTATCCGATATTAACAACTTAGGCGTACCATCAGCAGGTGAGTTTTTAGATATGATCACACCACAATATGTAGCTGATTTCATGAGCTGGGGCGCAATTGGCGCGAGAACAACGGAATCTCAAGTTCATCGTGAATTAGCTTCAGGCTTATCTTGTGCGGTAGGCTTTAAAAATGGCACAAATGGTGGCGTAAAAGTAGCCTTAGATGCAATGGGGGCGGCAGAAGCTTCGCATTACTTCTTATCTGTGACAAAATTTGGTCATTCGGCTATTGTTTCAACAAAAGGAAATGAAGACTGCCACATCATTTTACGTGGTGGGGATAAAGGTCCTAACTATAAAGCAGAAGACGTTGCAAAAGTTTGTGCAGAGATCGAAAAATCAGGTCGTATTCCACATGTAATGGTTGATTTCAGCCATGCAAATAGTAGCAAACAATTCAAAAAACAAATGGAAGTTTGTGAAGATGTTTGCCACCAAATTTCAGGTGGTTCAAAACAGATCTTTGGTGTTATGGTAGAAAGTCATATCGTTGAAGGTCGTCAAGATTTAGTCGATGGTAAAGCTCAGACTTATGGACAAAGTATCACTGATGCTTGTATCGGTTGGGAAGATACAGAAATCGTGTTAAAACAGTTATCTGATGCGGTGTTAGCACGTCGTAAAGTAAATGGCTAATCAGTTTAATTTTTAGATGATTATAAGTGCGGTCAATTTTGACTGCACTTTTTTATGCGCTTTGAAAAAAGGGGAGAAAAGGGGTATGCTAGCTTCAATGGAATAAGAAAGGAAATGTATGATGCAGGATATGATAAATGGCTTATTAATTGTCTTAATACCAATGGTGTTAGGTTATTTATTAAAGGTCAATAATAAATCCTATATTGCAAAAATAAATCATATCGTGATGTTTTTGCTTTACATTATTCTTTTCTTAATGGGTTATTTACTCGGCCAGTTAGATGATTTAGAGCATAAACTGCCGATTATTGGCACAACTGCGGTGACACTATCTGCGATCATTTTGGGATCCAATATGATTGGTTTGATGCTTTATGACCGCTTTAACCCCGCTGAGCCACTTAAATCACAAGGTAAAATTGATTCTCGCTGGCACTCCTTAATTGACTCGCTCAAACTTTCCGGCACCGTGGTGATTGGTACCCTTTGTGGTTTCTTATTCAAATCCTATCTCATGTTGCCTACTGGTATCAATTTGTATGTATTGATCATACTGATTTTCTTTGTGGGGATTCAGCTAAGAAATAACGGCATTTCCTTGAAAGAAGCTCTGTTCAATAGACGAGGTTTCCAAACGGGGATGGTGTTTACTTTTACTTCATTACTAGGCGGTATCATTGCTGCTTTCGTTTTGGCTATGCCAATTACTCAAGGACTCGCTTTTGCCTCTGGAATGGGCTGGTATTCGTTATCTAGTGTAGTATTAACCAATGCATGGGGACCTGTGCAGGGGAGTATTGCCTTTTTTAATGATTTATCTCGTGAAATTGTAAGCTTATTTGTCATCCCATTATTTATGCGTCATTTCCGTTCGACTGCAATTGGGATTACGGGGGCCACAGCAATAGATTGCACTTTGCCAATTATTCAAAAAGCGGGAGGTATTGAAGTCACGCCAATTGCGATTTCATTCGGATTTGTTACGAATATTCTGCCACCGTTACTATTGGTTTTCTTTTCCAGTATTCCGCTATAAAAAAGAAATACAAAAAAACAAAAGAGTTAATCGTCACTTTTCGATTAACTCTTTTTCTTATATTTAATATTAAGGATTATCAGTTTCTATGCATGGCAATAACCGCCTGACCTAAACTGAGTCCGCCATCACCCATCGGTAGTTTATGCGCACTTAGTACATGGAATTCGCTCAAATTTTCTTTTAATAAGCGACGTAGTAGTTGGTTATGCATCACGCCGCCAGACAGCACGATAGTACGGCATTGGTATTTTCGTGCTTGGTTCGCAGCAAGTTCAGCAAAACCTCGAGCGAGAGCATAATGAAAGGCGAAGGCTTTATCTGCGACAGGCGCCTGGTAATTCAACCAACTTTGCCAGAAATAAGCCAAATCCAGTTTATTGCCGATAAGTGGCATTTTTACTGGAATATTGACCGCACTTTGTGCTTGTGTCGCCAAATACGAGGTATTTGCCAGAGCTTCTAGACGACAAGCCGCTTCACCTTCCCAAGAAACAGTGGTTGGTGCAATGCCGAGATCATAAGCTACAGCATCAAATAAACGACCCGCAGATGATATAGGCGGACAATTGAGTCCGCGCTCAATGGCATTGACTAGTATTTGCCAATTTGGTTCAGCGCAAGTTTTTATGAGTATTTCTTGCCACTGTGGCACAAATTGGTGCAGGTGAGCTAACCAGTTTCGCCAAGGCTGTTTGGCGGCAAGATCGCCACCTGGTAGAGCAACAGCCGGCAGACCACCTAAATATTGACTATGTTGATAATCAACAAGTAGGCATTCGCCCCCCCAAAGTTGTCCATTTTCACCCATGCCGATACCGTCTAGAGCAAGACCAATAACAGGTTCATTACAATTGTGCTCGACCATTACGCTGACAATATGAGCATGATGATGTAGAACTTCTATTGGTGTGATTTGTTGCTGTTCGGCAAGTTGTTTACCAATGGAAGATGAAAAATAGCCAGGGTGAGCATCGACAGCGATAATGTCAGGTTTAAATTGATAAATATTTTGAAATAATTCAAGATTTTCACTTAATTGTGACCGCACTTGTTCATTTGCTGTATCGCCAATATGTTGACTCAGTACGGCTTTATTGTGACGTAGTAAGCAGAATGTATTTTTCAGATCGGAACCTAACGCCAATACATTCTTCGCACTTTGTGTTTCAAGTGGTATTTCATCGGGCACATAGCCACGAGCACGACGCAATGTTTCTAATCCATCGAAGGCAACACGAACGAGACTATCATCGGCACGTTGTAGAATATCGCGATTGTGACAAAGATAAAAATCAGCCAAGTCAGCTAATTGTTCCACAGCATGTTCATTTTTCAGCACGGGAGGTTGTCCGCTAGCATTCGCAGACGTCATCACGAGTGGACGATTAACTGCTCGTAGTAATAAATGTTGTAGTGGATTGCTCGGTAGCATCACACCGATTTCCTGTAGGTTTGGTGCGATGTTATCGGCAATATGTGGTACTTTATGTTTTGCTAGCAGTACAATTGGCGCTGCACTACTGGTTAGCAATTCTGTTTCTTGGGCGCTTAAATCTTGTAAAAACTGCAGGTCAGGCACCATAATGGCTAATGGTTTTGTCGGACGATGTTTCCGTTGACGTAATAAATCAACAGTCTTTTGATTATTCGCATCACAGGCTAGATGGAAACCGCCTAAACCTTTAACCGAGACGATATGACCTTGTTGCAATAAAAGTGTGGTCTGTTTTAACGCCATTTCATGAGTAGCGAGAGTTTGTTCTCGATCCTGCAACCAGATATGGGGACCACAGACCGAACAAGCGTTAGGTTGAGCATGAAAACGACGATCAGCGGGATCTTTGTATTCTTTTTCACATTGTGGACAAAGTGGAAAAGAAGCCATTGCCGTGTTTTTTCGGTCGTAAGGAATCGCCTTGATAATAGTAAAACGCGGACCACAATGGGTACAGTTAGTAAAAGGATAATGATAGCGTCGGTTGTTGGGATCGAATAAGTCAGCTAAACAATGTGGACAGGTTGCTGCATCAGGAATAATTTGCGTGTCCATTTGATTGTTTTCGCTTTCCCGGATAGTAAAGCTTGTTACTGTGGCTGCGTCAGGCCAATCAATGGTGCGCTGAGTAATGTCCGTAATTTGAGCCAGTGGTGGAAGTTTATTTTGTAGATCGGATAAAAATTGTTCAAGAGAGTCGGATGGTGGAGAGACAAAACGAATTAATACGCCTTGTCCATCATTATTGACATCTCCATTTAATCCATATTGATTTGCCAGAAGCCAGACAAAAGGGCGAAATCCCACGCCCTGAACTTTTCCTTTTATGCGTAATTCGATCCCTTGCATAACGCAATCCTGTTTATTTTTGATTGAGGCCAAGAAAATCGCCAACTTCGTGTTCTAGCTGGCTCATGGCAATTAAGGCTTCTTGAGTCTGTTTGGCTTCTTCTTCATCAATAATCGTCATGGCGAAACCCACATGTACGAGAACCCATTTGCCAACTAGAGGTTTTGGGTCATCCTGACAAATTAATGAAATATTAACTTCTCTTTTTACTCCGCAGACATCGACTACAGCAAGCTGTAATGCGCTGTCAGCTACTTGAATGATCTGTCCCGGAATACCTAAACACATAATCTGTCCTTAGTTAGAATGTTTATGAGATGAATTGTTTATTGTGAGGCAATAAACATACTGCGAAAGGGAAATTTTATCACGTAAGCATTTAAATTTGTATAGCGATATTTCAAATAGGATGATGTCTATTGTTGAAAATCTGTTCACATTTTTAACATAAAATTATTATGTTTCACGGTTATTTAACAGGCGCATCACAGCAGTAGAAAAACAATCAAAATCTTTTGATCTTAATCACAAATCCTTGAATTACTTCTTGAGCTTTACTTTTCGACAGGAGTATCCTTATAACTAGAGTGGTTATTGTTAAAACGTTATTTACATACAAGGAGGGGAATGTATGAATCGTTTTGTAATCGGTGATCCGAAGGATTGCATTGGATGCAACACCTGTATGGCCGCTTGTAGCGAAGTGCATAAAGCTTTCGGATTACAATCTTTTCCACGCTTACAAGTCATGCGTAATGATGATGTAACCGTGCCAATTCTCTGTCGTCATTGTGATGATTCACCATGTGCTACCGTGTGTCCTGTACATGCGATTACACATATTGATGACACTATTCAACTTAACGAAAGTCTCTGTATCGGTTGTAAACTTTGTGGTATTGCTTGCCCATTCGGTGCAATTACCCAACATGGTTCTGCACCGATTGACGCACCAACCTATTATGAGGGATTCTCTTTCACTGATGCGGTAAAACGAGATATTCGTACTGCACCAGATAATACGGATTTACACAATATGTTGGCATGGCAACCAGGCGTAAAAGCCATTGCGGTGAAATGCGATCTTTGCTATTTCCGTGAAGATGGTCCGGCTTGTGTACAAACCTGTCCGACCAAAACATTATTTATTATTAGTGATGAGAGTATCAAGCAGGCTAACGAAAGAAAACGTGAAATGGCAATGGTTTCTTCGCCTGCGATCCCAAGATAATTAGTGTGTTTTAACTTGTAATCAATGGAGTGATATTATGAGTTTACCTATCAATTTACTCATCACGACCCTGTTGATTTATGTCGTAGGTGCGTTTATTTCGCTCGCAGTGAGACGAAATGAACAACTTTCAATCAATATATCCGGCGTGACCGGTGTACTTGCTGGAGTGTTAGGTATTGTTGCCTGCATCCCCGTTCTGATCAGCAGCGACACAGTCGTTGATGTTTTTAAAACCCCATTTGAATTTGCCTCATTTTCCATCCGTATTGATGGATTGGCTGCATTTATGGTGTGTGTCATTTCTTTATTAGTTATTGTGACCGCACTTTATTCTTTCTCTTATGTGAAAGAATACAAAGGTAAAGGCGCAGGTTCTATGGGTTTCTTCATGAATTTATTTATCGCTTCCATGGTTGCGTTAGTTACCAGCGATAATGCGTTCTACTTCCTTGTATTCTTTGAAATGATGTCATTGGCATCTTATTTCTTAGTCCTTACCGAACAAGATGACAATGCCGTAAATGCAGGCTTGCTTTATTTCTTTATTGCGCATGCCGGTTCGGTATTAATTATGATCGCCTTCTTCATTTTCTACTGCTATGCCGGTAGTTTTGAATTTAGCGCATTCCGTCAAACCACTTTGCCAGCACCGCTTGCCTTTACTGCCTTTATTTTGGCATTTTTAGGTTTTGGCGCAAAAGCAGGTATGATTCCATTACACAGCTGGTTACCGAAAGCTCACCCAGCTGCACCTTCTCATGCATCAGCGATGATGTCTGGTGTGATGGTTAAAATCGGTATCTTCGGGATCATTAAAGTCGGTGTCGATCTTCTCGGTTCTACCAATGTTTGGTATGGCGTTATCGTACTCGGTTTCGGTGCGGTATCTTCCGTACTTGGCGTTCTTTATGCCTTGGCAGAGCATGACATCAAAAAACTCTTGGCTTATCACACCGTAGAAAATATCGGTATCATTATGATGGGTGTGGGCGTCGGTATGATTGGTATCGCGACACATCATCCAGTATTGGCTACTGTGGGCTTGCTTGGTGGGTTATACCACTTACTTAACCATGCCGTATTCAAAGGCTTATTATTCTTAGGTGCAGGTTCTGTAATGTATCGCTTGCATACTAAAGACATGGACTTAATGGGCGGCCTAGGCAAACTTATGCCTTACACTGCATTCTGTTTCTTAATCGGTACCATGGCGATTTCTGCATTGCCACCGTTTAATGGTTTTGTCAGTGAATGGTTTACTTATCAATCCTTATTCACCTTAAGTCAAAGTGATGATTTCGTCTTAAAACTTGCCGGTCCAATTGCCATTATTATGTTGGCATTGACGGGTGCGTTAGCAGCACTTTGTTTCGTGAAAGTGTACGGTATCAGCTTCGGTGGTGCACCACGTAGCGAAAAAGCAGCCAATGCACGCGAAGTGCCAAAACCAATGGTGATTGCCATGGCAGTGTTGGCGTTATGTTGTGTGTTGTTAGGTGTGGGTGCATCTGTGGTGACTCCAATAATTGCGAAAATTTCGACCGCACTTGCTCATAGCGAGCCGCTAATGTTGGCTCAAAATGGTGTAGTGGTCGCGCAAGCTGAACCGCATACTGTGCTTTCAACACCGATGGTGACTATCATGCTATTGGCATTCTTCTTCTTGCCATTTAGTTTTTACGCCTTCACCAAAAATCAACGTTTATCCGATCGTGCAAAAGGCAATCCATGGGCTTGTGGTTATGCTTATGAACAAGATATGGCGGCTTCTGCGGGTAGTTTTACTCGTCCATTACGTACGATTTTCAAACCGCTTTATACCTTGCGCGAAGTGTTGGATCCTGCACCTTTAGGTGATAAAGGCATCCAAGCAGTAATTAAAGGCGCAACAAAAACAGAACCTTTCTGGGAAGAAAAAGTGACCATGCCGATCGCTCGTTTTATTCCTTGGTTAGGAACTAAAATTCAATGGTTGCAACAAGGTGATTTCCGTTTGTACTGCGTGTACTTCGTGATTGCCTTGGTGGCAATACTACTTTCCATTGCGTTGATGTAGGAGGTTGAAGATGATTACGTTACCTTCAGAAATTGCAACATCTGCCGGAATGTTTGTTTTTGCCATTGTGCAAGCCTTGATTTTACTTGCCCTTGCACCGTTATTTTCCGGTATTTCACGTATGATCCGTGCTCGCATTCAATCTCGTCGCGGTCCAGGGGTGTTACAAGATTATCGCGACATTGCGAAATTAATGAAACGTCAAAATATTTGGCCTGACAATGCGGGTTGGGTTTCTAAAGTGATGCCTTATGTGCTAATTAGCACGGTGATGGTAGTTGCCATGAGCTTACCTTTATTTACTCGTGTTGCACCGTTTGGCGCTGGCAGTGATTTAATCACCGTGATTTACTTATTCGCCTTGTTCCGTTTCTTCTTTTCAATTGCTGGTTTGGATTCAAACAGCACATTCTCAAGTTTAGGGGCAAGTCGTGAAGTCACATTAGGTGTATTGGTAGAACCAATTCTCATGTTGGCATTCCTTGTGATTGCTTTAATTGCCGGTTCAACCAATTTTGCGGTTATCGGTAATGCACTTTCCGAAAACACTTGGCAATATCCAATTGCGACAGTGATTGCAATCGCCGCGGCATTCTTCGCTGTGTTTATTGAAATGGGTAAAATTCCATTCGATTTGGCAGAAGCAGAACAAGGGACGTTTAACCGTGGTCGGCTTCGGCATTTCTGTGTTGGCGTTTGTATTTTACTTCACTGGGTTGTAAGGAGGACAAATATGGAACGTTTAGCTCTGATTACAATCATTTTACCTTTCGTAGGGGCATTTATTGTCGGTTTGAACAAAAAACACTTTGCTCAAATTGCTACAGTATTTGCTGCGCTTGCTACGTTAGGAACCATGTTAGTTGCCGGCCAATGGTTTGCCAATGGTCATCAAAGCGTCACTTATGACATTGTCGCTTTTGATAAAACCGCGATCTTTGGTGTAACTCTTGATGCAGTCAGTACATTAATTGCTTTTGCCGTTGTGGCCTTAGGTTTCTTAATCTGCTTATATTCTTGTGGTTACTTAACCGATAAAAACCGCGAACATCCACATAACGGGTTACCACGTTTTTATGCATTCTTGCTCATCTTTATCGGTGCCATGGCGGGCTTGGTGTATTCCTCAACTTTAGCCGGACAATTATTGTTCTTCGAAATTACAGGGGGATGTTCTTGGGCATTAATCAGTTATTACCAAACACCAAAAGCTCAAGCAGCCGCAATGAAAGCTTTGATTATCACCCACGTGGGGGCTATCGGGTTATATATTGCCGCAGCCTATTTATTCAGCCAATCAGGTACTTTCTCTATCACTGCATTAGAGCATTTAGATCCGAGTGCGAAAACCATCGTATTATTCGGTGTGATGTTTGCTGCGTGGGGTAAATCAGCGCAATTACCAATGCAAATTTGGTTACCGAATGCGATGGAAGCACCAACACCGGTGAGTGCGTATTTGCACGCCGCATCAATGGTTAAAGTGGGGGTGTATATCTTCGCGCGTTCAGTTATGTCTGCTGGTGAGATTCCACATATTGTGGGGGAAGTCGGCATCATCATGGCGATGATTACCTTAATTTACGGCTTCTTAATGTACTTGCCACAAACTGACTTAAAACGTTTATTGGCGTATTCAACCATTACCCAACTTTCTTATATTTTCATTGGGATTTCTCTTGCTGCATTAGGTTCTAAATTGGCCTTTGTGGCAGCGATTACCTACATCTTCAACCATGCTTTCGCGAAAAGCTTATTCTTCTTGGTTGCGGGTTCATTAAGTTATGCGACAGGAACTCGTTCTATGCCATTACTACAAGGCATTATGCGTACAATGCCAGTGGTCGGTGCAGGATTTGGCGTAGCAGCATTAGCGATTGCTGGGGTGCCACCGTTTAACGGATTCTTCAGTAAATATCCATTATTTGCGGCCGGATTTGAATTAGGCCATGAATATGGCTGGATTACTTGGTTAATGGTGCTTGCTTTAGTTGAATCTACCGCGACATTCGTATGGTTGTTGTATAAATTCGGACAATGTGTCATCGGTAAACCATCAGAAGCAGTGGCTGAAGCACAACCAATTACATTTTCAATGAGTATCGTATTAGTGATTCTCATGGTGATGTCTGTATGTTCTAGCTTCATTGCAGCATACTGGCTAGGTTTGGCTGGTTAGGTTAAGGAGGAATCTATGTTAATGATAAATGGACTTGCGTGTTTACTCATTATTACCTCTCTTTGCGTAATTATGGTTCGAACCGCCAAAAAAGCTGCGTTATTTTACAGTTTGCAATCATTGGTATTGGTATTACTGTTTGTTTATCTTGCTAATGAAATGCAAGCCCACGAACTTTACATGTGGTCAATTAGCGCATTTATTACCAAAGTGGTTTTGGTGCCAGCAATTTTAATCTATGCGATGAAAAAAGTTGATGAAAGTCAAACTCCAGCTGGAATAAATGTCGCTTGGTTGATCCCGATCACAGCAGTAATAGTCACATTGTGCTACTTTGTAGTTGTCCCAATCGATTTACCGTTGGTTGCACATCTTAAACCGGCATTATCAGTGTCATTAAGTCACTTCTTATTAGGTTTAGTATGCATTGTTAGCCAACGCAATATCGTAAAAATCGCGTTATTAATCGCACCTTTAGCAATATCACTTGCCAGTTTCGCTTGTGGCGTGACAAAAGCACGGACAATTTGTACCGCACTTCATGTTACAGGCCTTATCTTAATGTTTGTTTTCTCATTGCAAGTTATCACTGGTGTGCTTACACAGGGTGAAATCAACTGCTTTGGAAACTGGATTCATGTTGACAGTTTGTCAGCCATCTTCTTAGCTTTAATCAGCGTTGTTGGTGGTTTGGCTGGTGTTTATTCTATTGCTTATATCAATCGTGAATTTAACGAAGGTCATGTTGATCTTAAGACTTATTGCAATTACTACGGATTTTTACATCTTTTCTTCTTTACGATGATTCTATCCGTAACAACCAATAACTTAATTTTAATGTGGGCAGGTATTGAAGCAACCACCTTAAGTTCTGCTTTCTTGGTGGGAACCTATAAACAAAAAACCTCTCTTGAGGCTGCATGGAAATACATCATTATTTGCTCTGTTGGGGTAGCGTTCGGATTGTTTGGCACAATTTTAACGTTCTCTAATGGTACCAATCTTTTAGCTGATCCTAGCCAAGCGATTTTCTGGACGGCAGTTAATCAACAAGCTGGTGAGTTAAATCATGGATTGATGTATCTTGCCTTTGCATTCATCTTGGTTGGTTTTGGTACCAAGTGCGGTCTATTTCCAATGCATACTTGGTTACCAGATGCACACAGTGAGGCGCCAAGTCCTGTCAGTGCGGTACTTTCTGCCGTGTTATTGAACTGTGCTATGTTAGTGGTATTGCGTTATTACATTTTAGTTTCTAAAGCAGTAGGAGCTGATTATCCGCAAACCTTAATGTTGGTATTTGGTTTGCTTTCTACTGGTATCGCTTCCTTCTTTATTATCATGCAACATGATATTAAACGTAAATTAGCGTATCACAGTATTGAAAACATGGGCTTAATTAGCTTCGCCTTTGGCTTGGGCGGTCCAGTTGGCGCCTTTGCTGGATTATTGCATACCATCACTCACAGTTTGGCAAAAGCCTTATTATTCTGTGCTTCTGGTAACATTTTATTGAAATACCGTAGCCGTGATATTCATGAGGTGAGTGGTTTATGGCGTACTATGCCGTTCACAGCGGTGTTATTTGCAGGCGGTGCATTAGCACTGGGCGGTATGCCTCCATTTGGTATGTTTACGAGTGAATTTGCGATTGCTGTTGCCGGTATTTATGCAGGTAAAACATGGTTAAGTGTCTTTTGGTGAAATGTTAGTTTTACCTTGGCAAAGTTTAGCGCAATGATCGACAGGAGGGATAAATATATGGAATTAACTAAAAATACATCAGTCGATCCAGCCAAAATGATTGGCAAAAATTACATTGAAGCAGTCAATGCAAAATTTCCAAATACCATTTTGGATGAGGAGTGGTCAACACCAAATCAGGTTACACTTACCATTAAAACCAATATGTTACCTGATGTTGTTGAATACCTTTATTATCAACATGAAGGTTGGTTACCGTTGGTATTCGGGAATGATGAGCGTTCAATTCATGGCAACTATGCAGTGTACTACGTACTTTCCATGGAAGGGGAAGTGAAAACTTTTATCACCATTAAAGCCTTAGTTGATCCTGTGAGCTTAGAATTTCCGTCTGTGACACCAAAAGTCAAAGCGGCTGTTTGGGGCGAACGTGAATTATTCGATATGTATGGTTTGAAAGCCGTCGGTTTACCTGACCAACGCCGCTTAGTGTTGCCAGATGATTGGCCGGATGATCTTTATCCATTACGTAAAGACTCCATGGATTACCGTTTACGTCCTGATCCGACAACTGCGACAGAAACGTACGAATTTATTAACGAAAAAGGCGAAGCACGTATCGTTCCACTTGGTCCGTTACATATCACTTCCGATGAACCAGGACATTTCCGTTTGTTCGTGGATGGGGAAGATATCATTGATGCGGACTATCGTTTGTTCTATGTGCACCGTGGTATGGAAAAATTGGCGGAAACCCGTATGGATTACGACCAAGTTAACTTCCTGGCTGACCGTGTGTGCGGGATTTGTGGTTTTACACATAGTGTGGCCTATGCCAACTCTGTAGAAAATGCTTTGGGGATTCAAATTCCAAAACGCGCTGAATGGATTCGTGCGATTTTATTAGAAGTAGAACGTTTACACAGTCACTTATTAAATTTAGGTCTATCTAGCCACTTTACTGGCTTTGATACTGGCTTTATGCAATTCTTCCGCGTTCGTGAGAAATCTATGACCTTGGCAGAAGTGCTAACCGGTGCACGTAAAACCTATGGTATTAACCTTATCGGTGGTGTGCGTCGCGACATGTTGAAACATCAACGTGAGCAATGTATTAAACTTATCGGTGAAATGCGTGAAGAACTCAAAACCTTAACCGATATTTTATTAAATACACCAAATATGGAACAACGTACGGTAGGTGTCGGTGTCTTGGCAAAAGATATCGCTCGTGATTTCAGTCCTGTAGGACCAATGATTCGTGGTTCTGGTTTTGCTCGCGATGTGCGTAAAGTACACCCATTCTCCGGTTATGGCGATATTCCTTTCAATCTCTTCACAGAAGCCAATGGTGACGTGTTATCTCGTGTGAAAGTGCGGATTAATGAAGTGTTTGAATCCATGAATATTATTGATTACATGGTGGATAATTTGCCAAGTGGCGAAATCTTAAAAGAAGGTTTCAATTATACGCCTGGACGTTTTGCTTTAGGGATTACTGAAGCACCACGTGGCGAAGATATTCACTGGTCAATGCTAGGAGACAACCAAAAACTTTTCCGTTGGCGTTGTCGTGCTGCCACTTATGCTAACTGGCCAACATTACGTTATATGTTGCGTGGCAATACAGTGTCTGATGCACCACTTATTATTGGTAGTCTTGACCCTTGTTATTCTTGTACTGACCGCGTTACTGTGGTGGATGTACGTAAACGTAAAGCGAAAACCGTAGATTATAAAGAAATTGAACGCTACGGTATTGAACGTAAAAATTCACCATTGAAATAGGGGAGGCGGAAAATGTTTAAATTACTAAAAACAGTATTTAAAGCAGGTGATGTCACCACTAAATATCCGTTCAAACCTTATGAAGTCGATGAGGATTTTAGAGGAAAACCGGAACTCAATTCTGATCAATGTATTGTCTGTGCGGCTTGTACCATTGCTTGTCCAGCTAATGCGTTGACCATGAGAACAGATCCGGTGACAGGCGACCGTACATGGTCATTATTCCTTGGTCGTTGTATTTTCTGTGGTCGTTGTGAAGAGGTTTGTCCAACTAAAGCCATTCGCTTGTCACAAGATTTTGAACTCTCAGTGACCAATAAACAGGATCTTTTCCAAGAAACAACCTTTGCTACAGTAACTTGCCAGGAATGTGGTAAACCGTTTATTTCTTATAAAGAATTGAATTACACCATTGATTTATTCAAACAAACTTTGGATAAACCTGAATTAGTGAAACAAAAATTGGCGGAGTTGCATACTTGTCCGGTTTGTAAACGTCAGCACAGCTTAGAAAAAACCGCGAATATGGAATCCAATATGCGGATGAAATTAATCGACTTTAAAGAGCCGGTTCGCTTGAATTTCAAAAAAGCGCTCGAGCAACGAGAACAAAGTGCGGTTGATTTACCTAACGTTTTAGCAGGAGGCGAAAGACGATGAACACACAAATTCCAATGCCGGTCAATGGCATATCAACACCGTTTAGTATTGATGAAAATATTGCCAAAATGAAACAAACGTTGCTGAAAGATATTCAACGTTCAGCTTACGTTTATCGTGTGGACTGCGGCGGTTGTAATGGGTGTGAAATTGAAATTTTCAGTACCATTACGCCAACATTCGATGCGGAACGTTTTGGTATTAAAGTGGTGGCTTCACCTCGTCATGCGGACATTTTATTGTTCACCGGTGCGGTTACCCGTGCGATGCGTACGCCAGCAATGCGTGCTTACCAAGCTGCACCAGATCCAAAAATCTGTATTTCTTACGGAGCTTGCGGTTGTGGCGGCGGTATTTTCCACGATCTCTATTGTGTATGGGGTGGTTCTGACCAAATCGTACCGGTTGATGTGTATATCCCTGGCTGCCCACCGACACCTGCCGCTACTATTTATGGTTTTGCTGTCGCGCTTGGTTTACTTGATCAAAAACTTAAAGGCAAACAAGAAAAAGCGGATCCTAACGCGGAAGCTAAATTGCGTTTTCCAACCATTCCGTTGGATTTACGTATTAGTCTTGAACGAGAAGCTCGTCGTCTAGCCGGTTATCGTCAAGGTAGCAACATTGCTAACCAATTTATGGCAATGATGGCTGAAGATGACAAGGTGCCATTTGGTGTACGTTTAGGTGAATACCTAGAACGCGAAGCTGATCCGCGTTTAAGCGAAATCGTAAATCGTTTGCATGCGATTAGTATGCCGTTTTCGGGATAATTAATTACGGGGCAAGTGATTGCCCCTATAAAAATGGGAATGTTATGACAACAAAAGTCTTTTTCTATTTATTAAACGAACGTTTCGTCGAAAACGATGAACAGGTGCCAGAGCAAGCAAAACAGGTAATGTATTACTCTTTGGCGATTGGTCACCATGTTGGCGTGATAGATTGTTTTAAAAAATTACTGGTTTGTGACTACGATGCTTATCAACGTTTTGTAGAGAGCTTTCCAGAAGGGGATGCTAAACGTAAATTTGCCGGCTTAATGCGATTTGGTGAAATTGTGATTGATTCCAGTCATGTTAATTTATTGGCGAAAGCAATGGATGAGAACAAAGCTAATTTCACACCAGAGCATCAAGAGTGGGTTGAGATCTTAATGGATACGTTAGCATCGATTCAGCGTGAACCAGTGATGTATATAATGGTGAAACGTCGTGATGAATAATGTGATCTTAACGGTTGGCAACAGCATGATGGGGGATGACGGTGCGGGCCCTTACCTCTATCAGTTATTGAGTGAAAATCCATTGCCAAATTGGACCGCACTTGACGGCGGCTCAGCACCAGAAAATGTTGTACACATCGTGCGAGACATGAAACCCGATTTGCTTTTAATTTTTGATGCAGCTGATATGGAATTAGCACCGGGCAAAATCCGAATCATTGAAAAAGAGAGCATTGCGGAAATGTTTTTTATGAGTACGCATAATATGCCGCTCAATTACCTCATTGAACAACTGGAACAGGATATTAAACAAATCGTTTTTGTTGGGCTCCAACCCGATCTGGTTTCCTTTGGTTTTCCAATGACAGACAGCGTAAAAGAGTCTGTGCAATTTATGTATGATTTTTTAAAAGAGGGAAGATCGCTTGAAGAGATTCCTGTTTTGTAGAAAAAGTGAGGGGGATTTTCTAAACATATTTTAAAAATATTACGAAAACCTGTTTTATATCAATAAATCCATGTTTTTTGTAAGACTATGAACTGATTTTGGGTGTAATATATACCCAGAATTAATTATTCTAATTCTATCTCTAACCTCGTGTTGTATTAAAATAAGGACGTTACTATGGCTATTAAAAAAGTAATTACCGTATGTCCGTATTGTGCCTCAGGTTGTAAAATCCATCTTTTGGTGGAAAACAATAAAATTGTGGGAGCTGAAGGTGCAAACGGCAAGACAAACGAAGGGGAGCTATGCCTAAAAGGATATTATGGCTGGGACTTTGTGCATGACACAAAAATCCTGACTCCTCGCCTAACTCAACCGATGATCCGCTACAAACGTGGCGAACCATTCACACCAGTGAGCTGGGAAGAAGCGATTTCTTACACAGCAAAACGTCTCAGTGAAATCAAAGAAAAGTACGGTAACGAATCAATTATGGTAACGGGTTCTTCCCGTGGCCCAGGCAACGAAGTGAACTTCGTGATGCAAAAATTCGCCCGTGCGGTATTAGGAAATAACAACATTGACTGTTGTGCGCGCGTGTGACACGGCCCTTCTGTAACAGGTCTGCTCAAATCGGTCGGTAACGGCGCAATGTCCAACTCAATTGTTGAGATTGAAGATACCAAATGCGTATTTATTTTTGGCTATAATGCCTCCACTTCACACCCTATTGTGGCGCGTCGGATTAACCACGCCAAAGCAAAAGGGGCGAAAATCATTGTTTGTGACCCTCGAAAAATCGAAACAGCCCGTATTGCGGATATTTATGCGCCGCTTGCTAACGGGTCTAACGTGGCATTCTTGAATGCCATGATGAATGTGATTTTAGAAGAAGGATTACAAGATCAAAAATTTATTGATGAACACACCGAAAACTTCGATGCGTTCTATGAAACCGTGAAAGCTTATACACCGGAATCCACTCAACATATCACTGGTATTGAACCTGAAATGTTGCGTGAAATTGCCCGCACTTATGCAAAAGCGGAAACCGCTACTATCTTATGGGGTATGGGCGTTTGCCAATTCCGTCAAGGTGTAGAAACTGTACGTGCATTAGCAAGCTTGGCAATGCTTACCGGTAACTTAGGTAAACCAAATGTTGGGGTGAACCCAGTACGTGGTCAAAACAACGTACAGGGCGCGTGCGATATGGGTGCGTTATTCAACACATTACCGGGCTATCAAAGTTTTGCTGACCCAGAAATTAATGCAAAATTTGCGAAAGCTTGGGGCGTACCGTCTATTCCAAGCAAACCAGGTGTACCGTTGAGTGAAGTGCCTGAAGCGATCATGGAAGATAAAATTAAAGCATTCTATATCATGGGTGAAGATACATTACAAACTGAGCCTGATATTAATGCGGTTAAAAAAGCCTTCGAGAAAGTTGAACTTCTCATCGTTCAAGATATCTTTATGACTCAAACAGCCGCAGAGGCAGATATTTTATTGCCTGCCACTTCTTGTGCTGAGCATGAAGGTGTATATAGTGCCGCTGACCGTGGTTTCCAACGTTTCTATAAAGCCGTTGAACCAACTGGCGACGTCAAGGATGACTGGGTGATCATTAGTGAACTAGCTACAGCAATGGGTTACCCAATGCACTATAACAATACCAAAGAAATTTGGGATGAACTTCGTTCACTTTGCCCAATTTACAAAGGGGCAACCTACGAAAAAATGGAAGGCATGGGCTATATCCAATGGCCATGTACTGACGAAGGCCCTGAAGATCAAGGTACAACATACTTGTATAAAGGCCAAATCTTCGACCGTCCGAATGGCAAAGCTGAGTTCTTTGCTTGCGACTGGGAACCACCAATGGAAGATCTCTCTGAAGAATTCCCATTGATACTTTCCACAGTACGTGAAGTGGGTCACTATTCCTGCCGTTCAATGACCGGTAACTGCCGAGCTCTTGCTGCACTTGCGGATGAGCCGGGATTCGTACAAATGAACGATCAAGATGCCAAAGAATTGGGCATTAAAAACAACGACTTGGTTTGGATTGCCTCATCACGTGGTAAAGTTATTTCTCGCGCAGATGTGAGCACTCGTACTAACAAAGGCGCTTGTTATATGACCTATCAATGGTGGATCGGTAAATGTAACGAATTAACCGCTGAACATTTGAACCCGGGTTCTAGAACGCCGGAATACAAATATAGCGCGGTTCGTATTGATAAAATCGAAGACCAAGCCTGGGCTGAACGCTATGTGGTAACTGAATACGCGAAATTAAAAAATCGCTTAAAAGAAACCGCACTTGTGGCTTGATTAGCGTCATAAATGAATGACGGGCGAACTTAAATGGTTCGCCCGTTTTTTATTGAATTATTTCCTTACGCATTATGAATGCATTTAGCCATCATTATCTGTAGCTAAAGATAAACAGGAATCCGCAAGTGTTTCACTAAAGCGTAAATCATGTGAAGCAATAAGCATTGGCAACTGTAATTCGCGTAAAAGTGCGGTCAGTTTGGCGATATTTTTTACATCGAGTCCATTAGTTGGTTCATCTAATAATAATACTTTGGGTTGCATCGCCAGTACGCCGGCTAGCGCAGTAAAATTCTGTTCACCACCAGATAAGGTATTCACAGAACGATCTTTTAATCCAACAATATTTAGACGTTCCAACTGTTGTAATGCAATTTGATAGGCTTCATCTCTGTTCAATCCTTGATTGAGAGGACCAAAGGCCACATCATCAAGTACAGTTGGGCCGAAAAGTTGATCGCCAGCATGCTGGAAACAGATGCCTATTTTTCCACGCAATGGTACAAAATCCTTTTCTTGTCGACATACATTACCGAACCAGCGAATTTCTCCTTGTTGGTAAAGTATAAAACCTAATAGGCAATGTAATAGGGTGGATTTTCCACAACCAATATCACCTTGTAAAAAAAGACGATGGCCTTCAGGGAGTTCAAAAGAAAGGTTATCAATAATCACACGCTGCTCGCGCATGATTTGTAATTGTTTGACTTCGAGGATGTTCATCAAGATTTATCCTGTGTTTTTTTCACATCATGCAGCTGAAAGCCACGAGCTTTTAGCGCCATTTCTGTTTTTTCCGCTTTAACGAGGGCATGAATTAATAATAATGCCACACGCTGCGCCGCGATAAATAAGGTTCTGCCATTAAGTTTTGGCTGGTAGCCACGTGCTCGCATTGCCATATCCATCTTTTTATGTACTTCACTGAACACTGAAATATAGCGAACAGTGAGAACAAAGAGATGAAGTAGTTTTTCAGGTAATGGCAAACGGCACAATGCCTGCAATAAAAGGCTCTCGTTCATATCCATTAACAAGAGTCGGGTTAAACTTAAAATCAAATTAAAACGTAGCGTGATGAGCAGTGCGAGCTGAATACCCATAGGATTTAATACTAAACCTTGCTCGGTGATTTTCCAGCTTAAGGTTAACCAAACGAGTAGCGTAAAGAGATTTAGTTTAAGCCAATATTTGAAATAACTGACAAGGGATTTTCGATAGCATATTAGCGCAATAAGTAATCCGCCGAATACGATTAGATTAAGGATAATAAGCGCTGAACCATGTGTCATTGTGCTGACGATAAGTCCACACAAAAACACATAAATCAATCGTAAGTGCGGTTGAAAAATAGCAAGGAAATTCATTTCACCACACTGAGCGCTGTTGGATACATTTTGTTTAACAATAAGACCACACCGACACTGACGATACTGTCGATAATAAATACGGGGATATGTGATATCACCAGAAGCATGATCAGATCGCTATAGGCTTTACC
>JAGZXE010000037.1:0-14388 GCA_018378615.1 Parahaemophilus parainfluenzae | reverse complement strand
AGTGCAGTTGAATCCAAACCACCGCTAAAAGCGATGAGAAGCTTATTGGCGGTGGTTGGAATTTGTGCTTGGAATAATGAAAAAAGATCCATTAGGCAACTTTAACAGCTTTGTAGTTTGTGCTTGGATTTAAGATTTCAAAACGAGCAGCAATCGGTTGGAGTTCATAAGATTTCAAATCAAACGTGGTTTTCATCACACCAGCCACGGCATTATTCATTTTTTCAAAAGCTTCAACATCGTTGCCACAGTTTAAGTAATGCGCCAAGAAAGTTCCTGCAATTAAATCACCCACACCAACAGGTTCAAAGTTAAATTTATAAAGTGGACGACTTAAATGCCATACGCCTTCAGGTGTCGCCATAATGATTTCAAAGGTATCAGGATCATTTAATTTACCTGCTTTTCCTAAGTGTTTGACCAACACTTTTTTCACACCTTTAGCCACTAATGCATTGGCGGCTTTCAGTACGTCGTCAAAGGTGTTGATAGGGAAGTCAGAAAGCGTACGAAGTTCGGAAAGATTTGGGGTCATGATATCCGCACGAGGAATAGCTTTTTCAATTAAGCGTTCACGTACACCATCCGCTACTACGCAGACTTTTTCGGCATTTGGCATCACTGGATCGCACAAGTAAAGTGCATTGGGGTTACGAGCTTTGATTTTCTCTAAAGCATAGATAATTTGATCAACTTGTTCCGCTGAACCTAAATAGCCAGAAAGCAACGCATCACATTCTTGCAGTTTTCCAATGGCATCTAAACCGTTGGCAATTTCACCGATTTGTTCTTGTGGAATCACCATGCCTGTCCATTTGCCATATTGGGTGTGGTTAGAGAATTGCACGGTATTAAGTGCCCATACATTTAACAATAACCGTAAGACATTAAACGTTCGTAACGTCTTTCTAATAAGCCATCTTTGTCGAAAGTATCTAATTCGTTTAGTTCTTCAACAAGACATTGTTTTAAATTGCGTGCCATTTCATGATGATTACGATGTGCACCACCTAATGGCTCTGGAACGATATTATCAATTAAACCTAACTCTTTTAAACGAGTTGCAGTTAAGCCCATGACTTCTGCTGCGGTAGAGGCTTTTTCTGCACTCTTCCATAAGATTGACGCACAACCTTCTGGTGAAATAACGGAATAAGTTGAATATTGCAACATATTCACTTTGTCACCTACACCAATGGCTAATGCACCACCGGAACCGCCTTCACCGATTACGGTACAGATAACGGGTACTTTTAAGGTAGACATTTCACGTAAGTTACGAGCAATGGCTTCAGATTGACCACGTTCTTCCGCACCGATACCTGGGTAAGCCCCAGGGGTGTCGATAAAGGTAATAATAGGCAAGTTGAAACGCTCGGCCATTTGCATTAAACGTAATGCTTTACGATAACCTTCTGGTGCTGGCATACCAAAGTTACGTGTCACTTTATCTTTTACTGTACGGCCTTTTTGATGACCGATAACCATCACAGCGCGACCATCTAAACGAGCAAGACCACCTACAATTGCTTTATCATCCGCAAAGGCACGATCGCCTGCAAGTTCTTGGAAATCAGTAAAAATATGTTCGATATAATCAAGAGTGTATGGGCGATTTGGATGACGCGCCATACGAGAAACCTGCCATGCATCAAGATTTGCAAAGGTTTTTTTGGTTAATTCATCGCTTTTCTTTTGTAAGCGTTTAATTTCATCGTGTAAATCAATTTTGTCATCAGATGCTGAACGTAGCGCTTCAATTTTGGCTTCAAGTTCAGCAATAGGTAATTCAAAATCTAAATATTCTTGGCTCATTTCTTATCCTAAAAATATCGTCAAAAGTTGCCCGCACTTTATCAAGATTTAAGGTGCGGTGCAAATGGTTTTCACTGGTTGGAGCGGATTATAAATATTCCTTTTTTAGTAATGATAACAAAAACAAAAATGCGGAACAAATCACGACAGAAGGCCCCGCAGCGGTATCATAAAAGGCGGAAAGGAATAACCCGCCAACGACGGAAAGCATACTGATTAAAATCGCAATAAACACCATTTGTTCAGGTGTTTTGGCAAAACGTCTTGCTGTTGCGGCGGGAATAATTAATAGCGATGTAATAATCAGGGCCCCAACAAACTTCATACTTAAGGCAATCGTCAGTGCGGTCAAAATCATTAAGATGAATCGCATTTTTTTAATGTTAATGCCCTCCACTTGAGCCAGTTCAGGTGAAACTGTGGTGGAGAGTAAGGCTTGCCAGAAGTAAAGCAGTGTGCCTAATACAATAACAACACCCGCGCCAATATAAGGTAAATCGTTAAAATTAATGGCAAGCAAATCCCCAAAAAGATAACTCATTAAATCTACACGGACATTTTTAAGTAAGCCAACTGTGACTACACCAAGAGAAAGACAACTGTGTGCGATAATCCCTAAAAGGGTATCCACTGAAAATTGCGTGTTACTTTCGAGCCATACCATCAATACAGCGAGAATAATCGTCAAAATTACAATGGCAACATAAGGATTAATTTGTAGGAAAATCCCTAACGCCACACCAAGCAAGGCCGAGTGGGAAAGGGTATCACCAAAATAAGCCATTTTACGCCACACCACAAAAGCACCCAGTGGCGCGGTAATTAAGGAAAGCAGTAAGCCTGTAAGCAAGGCGGGAAATAAAATCTCAAACATGATTTTTCCTTATTGTTGGCATTCTGATGGATTGGCACTGCAACTACAAATATCGCCATGCATATTATGGTGGTGATTATGATGGTGCGTATAAAAGCCCATATTTTGTGAGATTTGATTGCCCCAAAGACGCATAAATTTGGGATCATTGGATAGGCTTTCTGGTGTGCCGGCACAGCAAATGTGTTGATTGATGCACAACACTTCTTTACTGTCCGCCATCACGATATGCAAATCATGGGAAACCATTAAAACCGCACAGTTTAAGGTTTGTTGAGTACGATGAATCAGCTGATAAAGTTCAGCTTGACCATTAATATCCACGCCTTGAGTTGGTTCATCTAGCACCAGTAAATTGGGTTTATTTAAAATCGCACGGGCCAATAATACACGTTGCATCTCGCCACCAGAGAGTTTTTGCATATTATTTTTTCTCAGATGCGTAATAGAAAGTTGCTCAAGTGCGGTTGATATTTCTTGTGTTTTAACACCTTTTTTGAGCGCAAGAAAACGCTCAACCGTCATCGGTAAGCTGTGATCGAGGTGAATTTTTTGTGGGACATAGCCAATTCTGACATTAGCGCTATAAATCACTTCACCAGATGTTGGTATTTGTAATTTTAATAAGGTTTTTAAGAGGGTCGATTTCCCCCCACCATTTGGGCCTACAATGGTGATAATGGAATTAGGATAAATACTCAGATTAATATCCCGCAATGCCGTCTTTTGTTCAAAGACCACATTGATATTTTTCAGTGTAATTAATGGTGTGGGTTGGGCTGGTTGAATGGCGCGAATTTGCATAATTCCCCCTTTAAAAATGGCTCACTAAAATAGCTCATTTCCTTATTTTTCTCAAGAAATTCCGACTATGCCTAATATTTAGGCATAAGATTTTACATTTTTAGGGTAAAATGAATTTTTCCCAGAGTTTGTAGTCTGAAAAACGAAAATCTTTTTTATTCATTTTAAAGGTATCAAATGGTTCAACACGTTAAATTAGCCAGAGATAGACGGAAACGAAAATCCCGCATAAAAGCGGCGATTTTTTTCGCCGCACTTTTGCTTATTTTAACGGGCATTTTCCTCGCCTTTAAAGATACCGCTGATTATGATCCTTCTCTGCAAAGTAATCTTGAACCAGAGATGGTGGATAACGTTCAATATCAATCTCTTACACCTGAAAAAACAGAATCGGGCAATCCTCAATCTCAAGAAGGCGAACATCCTGAAACAAAACAACATGCTAATACGGAAGATGCAACCTCTTATGATGATGAACTTCAAGCCAAAGATGATGAAGTCGATGAAATCAAACCGCAATTTGACGATCTCAATGATTTACCAAAAGATGCTCAAGATGCGCTGAGCGGTATTTTAGATGTGGCCGATCAAGCATTACGTATTACCGATCAATTTAGCCATACCGTAGTACGTGGTGATTCATTAAAAGATGTATTAGAGCTTTCCGGTTTAGAAGATGATACGGCGAAAGATTTGATTGCTGCGTATCCTGAATTAAAAACGCTTCGCGCAGGTCAACAGTTCTATTGGATTTTAGATAAAGAAGACCAACTGGAGTATTTAAACTGGTTGGTATCTGAAAAAGAAGAGCGCATTTATGAGCGCACTGAAGACGGCAAGTTTAAACGCCAAATCTTAGAGAAGAAAAGTATTTGGAAGAAAGAGGTGCTAAAAGGCACGATTAACGGATCCTTTGCTTCAAGTTTACGTGATTTAGGTTTGGATGGTCGTCAAATCAGCCAATTAAGCTCAGCATTACAATGGCAAGTAAGCCTTCAAAAACTTAGTAAAGGTACTAAGTTTGCGATTTTAGTATCACGTGAATATTTAGGCGATAAATTAACGGGGCAAGGTAACGTTGAAGCCATTCATATTATAGCGGATGGTAAGAGTTATTACGGTATTCAAGCGGCAAATGGTCGTTACTACGATAAGCAAGGTGAAACTCTTGGTAAAGGCTTTGCGCGTTATCCATTGCAACGTCAAGCCCGTATTTCTTCACCATTTAACCCAAATCGCCGCCATCCGGTAACGGGACGTGTTCGCCCACATAAAGGGGTAGACTTTGCTGTTTCACCAGGTACGCCAGTTATTGCGCCAGCAGAAGGTGTGGTGGAAAAAGTGGCTTACCAAGCCGGTGGTGCAGGACGTTATGTGGTGATACGCCATGGTCGTGAATATCAAACGGTGTATATGCATTTAAGTCGTGCTTTAGTGCGTGCGGGCCAAACAGTGAAGAAAGGAGAGCGCATTGCATTAACTGGTAATACGGGTATTTCAACCGGTCCACACTTGCACTACGAGTTTCATATCAATGAGCGAGCGGTGAACCCGCTTACGGTGAAATTACCGGGTACCAGCAGCGGTATGGCAACGGCAGAACGTAAGCAATTCTTAGTCCGAGCGAAAGAAGTTGAAAGAACATTAAAATTATAGTGAATAAAATGCGGTCAAATTTGACCGCATTTTTTATAGGTATAAAAAATTAACTTAAAACTAACCGCACTTCATCTTTTCTCTTTTTCCTCAATATGCTATCCTCTTTGCATTTTAGAATTATTCTCATTTTTATGATTAAGAGACGTTATCTGATTTTTCTGTTGATCGTGCTTTCCTTTATTTCGCTTTTTCTCGGGGTAAGTACCGTTAATTTGCAAGGATTACTGAATTTTGAAGGTAATCAATGGCAGATCTTTTTAATTAGTCGCGTGCCTCGCTTAATCAGTATCTTGATTGCGGGTGCATCCTTAAGTATTTGTGGCTTAGTGATGCAGCAACTCAGTCGAAACCGATTTGTTTCTCCCACCACGGCGGGCACCATGGATAGTGCAAGATTAGGGATTTTAATGGCGATGCTGTTTTTCCCAACTGCTTCAATGTTGTTAAAAACAACCATTGCGGTCATCGTGTCTTTCCTTGGCACATTGTTATTTATGACGATTCTGTCCCGTCTGAAATTCAAGGACACGATTTTTGTGCCTTTAGTGGGGATTATGTTTGGTAATATCATCAGTTCAATTACCGCCTTTATCGCTTATAAAGAAGATCTATTGCAAAACTTATCCGGGTGGCTACAAGGGGACTTTTCTCTTGTGATGTCTGGCCGCTATGAATTGTTGTATTTCAGTATTCCTACACTCATCGTGGCTTATTTATTTGCGCATCGTTTCTCTATTGTCGGGATGGGGAAAGATTTTGCGGTTAATCTAGGTCTAAATTACAACCAAGTACTTTATCTCGGTCTACTCATTGTGGCGGTCGTATCTTCGATTATTATCGTATCTGTTGGCGTGATCCCTTTCTTGGGGTTAATTATTCCGAATATCGTCACGCTTTATTTAGGGGATAACTTGAAGAAAGTGTTATCTCATACCGCCTTGTTGGGTGCCGTATTTGTTTTATTCTGCGATATTTTAGGTCGAAGTGTGATTTATCCTTATGAGATTTCCATTAATGCCGTAGTTGGCGTATTTGGCAGTGGTATCTTCTTGTTTTTATTATTAAAACGGTATAGAAATGGCTAAGAAATCTTCTTCTCAACTGATTGGATTGTCGTTGTTAGCCATTGTTTCTCTTGCACTCTATTTAGGCTACAACTTACCAAACCGTTGGCAATATGCCTTGGAAAATCGTGCCTTATCCTTAATTGCGATTGTGATTACAGGCGCGGCAATTGCACTTGCTACAATGATTTTCCAAACGGTTGTGAATAACCGAATTCTCACGCCGAGTATTTTAGGATTAGATTCGCTGTATTTACTGATTCAAACGGCGATTATTTTCCTTTTCGGTTCAAGCACATTGCTTTCAATGAATTCGATTGCCTTGTTTGTCTTGTGTACGGGATTAATGATGGCGTTTTCATTAGTGCTTTATCACTTCCTGTTTAAGAAAGAAAATCAAAATATTTTCTTCTTGTTGCTTGTCGGGATTATTTTCGGCACTTTCTTTGGTAGCTTAACGACCTTTATGGAAGTGTTGATTGACCCAAATGAATTCCAGATCGCTCAAGATATTGGCTTTGCAAGTTTCAACCGAATCAATACTCAAATCTTGTGGGTCGCATTAGCCATTTTAGTGGCGACGATTGTTTTCAGTTTGAAATATTGGCATTGCTTTGATGTGTTGGCGTTAGGGCGAGAAAATGCCATTAACTTAGGTATCGATTATCAAAAGACCTTAAAAGTCCTATTAATTCTCGTGGCAATTTTAACGTCAGTGTCGACCGCACTTGTTGGCCCACTGACATTCCTCGGACTATTGGTGATGAATGTGACCTTTGAATTTGTTCGTGATTATCGCCACAAGGTGCTCATTCCTGCCGCGATGTTAATTTCCATCATAACCTTGGTTTTAGGGCAATTATTGGTTACTCATATTTTTACCTTCCGCACGACATTAAGCATCATCGTTAATTTTGTCGGCGGGGTGTACTTTATTTATTTGTTATTAAGAGCAAACAAAAAATGGCAATAGAAATTCGCAGTATTACTAAAAGTTACGGAAGCAAAAAGGTGGTGGATAATGTGTCCGTTACCATTCCTACGGGGAAAATTACGTCTTTTATCGGGCCGAATGGCGCGGGGAAGAGTACGGTGCTGTCTATTATGAGCCGTTTGTTGAATGCTGATAGTGGCGAGATCTATCTCAACGGTGAATTGCTCAATCGTAAGAAAAGTAGCGATATTGCGAAACAACTTGCGATTTTAAAGCAAACGAACAACATTAATTTGCGTCTAACCATTGAAGATTTAGTCGCTTTTGGGCGTTTTCCTTATAGCAAAGGAAACTTAACCCAAACTGACCGCACTTTTATTGATAATGCCATTGCCTATATGAATTTAGATGATATTCGTCATCAATATATCGATAACTTAAGTGGTGGGCAGCGACAACGCGCTTATATTGCGATGACACTTGCACAAGATACGGATTATATTTTGTTGGATGAACCATTAAATAATCTGGATATGAAACATTCTGTTCAGATCATGCAAGTTTTACGTAAATTAGCGACAGAACTCAACAAAACTGTGGTGATTGTGATTCATGATATTAATTTTGCCTCTTGTTACTCAGACTATATTGTTGCCATGAAAAATGGAAAGTTAGTGCACCAAGGCGAGATTAACCACATTATGCAATCAACCATATTACAAGATATTTATGACATGACGATTCCAATTCAGGATATCGACGACCATAAAATTGCCGTTTATTTTAGATAAGTAAGGAAATCTTTATGAAAAAAACATTATCAACTTTAGCACTTTCACTCTTCGCACTTTCTTGTGTTGTACAAGCTGCGGATATTACGGTGGAAAATTCCGTTGGAAAACAAGTCGTGCCACAAAATCCACAACGTGTAGTGGTTCTCGATTTTGGTGTAGCTGATACGCTTCGTGCATTAGGTGTACAAGATAAAGTCGTAGGTTTTCCTCAGAGTAGCAAAATCCCTGCTTATCTTGCAGAATTTGCAGACAAAAAATATAAAAATGTTGGTGATTTGAAAGAGCAATCATTAGAGCAAATTAATGAGCTCAATCCGGATTTGATCATTGCTTCTAAACGTCAAGAAAAAATGCTCGACAAGTTTAAGGAAATTGCACCTGTGTTGAATGTGGATTATGACTACACCAATTATTATCCAAGTTTTCAACAAAATGTGACCGCACTTGGACAGATCTTTGACAAAGAAAATGTAGCAAAAGAGAAATTATCTGCGTTAGACAGTAAAGTCGCGCAAGTTGCAAAAGATGCACAAAGCAAAACGGCATTATTGGTGTTGGTTAATGAAAGTAAAATCAGTGCTTTTGGTGATGGTTCTCGCTATGGTATGGTCTATCAAAAATTTGGTTTTAAACCGATTGATGACAGCATCAAATCGTCTACGCATGGACAAAGTGTTGGTTTTGAATATATCTTAGAAAAAAATCCAGACTTTTTACTCGTAGTGGATCGTACAGCGGCCATTACAGAAAAAGCGAATAATGCACAAAAAGTATTGGATAACGATATCATAAAACAAACCAAAGCGTATAAAGATGGACACATTGTGTACCTGGATGCAGCCAATTGGTATCTTGCGTTTGGTGGCTTAGAAAGCATGGAAATAATCGCACAAGAACTTGATCGTGCAGTAAAAAAATAATACGAAAAATCATCTAAAAGGGCAGTCAAGGATTGCCCTTTTTATATGTAAATTAATCTTTACACATATTAATAAACTTCCTATCATATCGGCATCATTTAATAAAACAGAGCTTATTTTATGCTGACATTTAATCCACAGGATCCGTTCTCTTGCTTTGTCACTCAAAGCCTTTCCATGAAAAGTGCGGTCGAAAATGCACAACGTTTTGCGATGTTTGATGTGCCGCTTTTAATTCAGGGTGAAACGGGTACGGGTAAAGATTTATTAGCCAAAGCTTGCCATTTTGCGAGCTTGCGTCGTGAGAAAAAATTCATTGCAGTAAACTGTGCAGGCCTGCCGGATGAAGATGCGGAAAGCGAAATGTTTGGGCGTAAAGTGGGTGACAGTGAAACCATCGGTTTTTTTGAATATGCTCACGAAGGCACGGTGTTGTTAGATGGCATTGCCGAGCTTTCATTAAGTTTACAGGCAAAATTATTGCGTTTTTTAACCGATGGTTCTTTCCGTCGAGTGGGTGAAGAAAAAGAACATCATGCAAATGTTCGGGTGATTTGTACGTCACAAGAACCGATGGAAAAGCTGTTAGAGCAAGGGAAATTACGCAGTGATTTATTTCATCGCTTAAATGTTTTGGCGCTAAATGTACCGCCTTTGCGTGAACGAGTGGAGGACATTCAACCTTTAACGGAAGGTTTTTTACAAGACATTAGCACGCATCTTAAGATTCCAATGCCGCAATATGATGCTGATTTTTTGAATTATTTGAAAGGGCAGCCTTGGCAAGGTAATGTGCGAGAGCTTTACAATGTCTTGTATCGTGCCTGTTCCTTAGCGAAAAATAACCAGCTTGATATTGAAAGTTTAAATTTAAAACCCGTACAAAGTGCGGTCATTTCTGCGGATGATTTTGGTGAGCAAACACTGGATGAGATCATGGGACAATATGAGGCGAGTGTATTGCGTGCTTTTTATGCTCAGTATCCAAGTACTCGAAAATTAGCACAACGATTAGGCGTATCACACACGGCGATCGCCAATAAATTAAAACAATACGGTATTAGTAAATAATTTCTGACAGTTTAGGAAATTGTTTACAAAGTTTGAGCCATTCGACTTTATCAATTTGTACATTGAGGATAAATTCGCCTTCATCCGAAATTTGTTCGTGACGAATGCTATCTAATTGATAGAGCGCGTGGCGAATTTTGCCCTCTTGCGGGAGCAGTGTGAGGGTGAAAGAAAGTATCTCATTTTTCAACCGCACTTTAATGGCTTCAAGTAGTAGATCTAATCCTTCACCGCGAACAAAACCAACGGTATCGGCGAGAATGGCCGTACCAACATCCTGAATTTGTAAACGTCTTAATGTGGGATCGAGAGTGGCAAAAAGCTGATCCGCGGCATAGACATTCGCTTGCGTGATGAAATTGAATAGCGTCGATTTGCCCGCATTGGTATAACCGACCAAAGAAATGGTAGGGATATCCGCTTTTTGTCGAGTTTGGCGATTTTGATTACGCTGTTTTTCGACTTTCTCCAAACGATTTTGCAACTGCGCAATACGTACCTTGATTAAACGGCGATCTGTTTCTAATTGCGTTTCCCCTGGACCACGTAATCCAACGGCACCTTTTTGCTGATCTAAGCCTGTTTTTCTGCGGACTAATCGAGTGGATAAATGCTTAAGCTGAGCTAATTCAACTTGCAATTTCCCTTCGTGTGATCGGGCTCGTTGGGCAAAGATACTCGTGGTGATGATTTGTAAAATCTCAACATTGGCAGATTCTGCTAAAAGTTGGAATTCTTGCAGATCTTCAATGTTTTTATTTTGAGAAAAGAAAACATGCACGACGACAGCTTTATCTTTTGCCGATTGGCTATTGTCGCCTGTTTTAGATGACGAAAGTGCGGTTGAAATTTCAGGTGAATTTTCAACCGCACTTAAATTGATGAAATCATTCATTGAACAGAATTATTCTGCTTGTGTTTCTACTTCCGCTACAGCATCAGAAGTTTGTGCTGTATGATGACCGCCATTACTATTGTGGTGAGAAACAGAACGAGCTGGAACCACAGTCGAAATTGCGTGTTTGTACACCATTTGGTTAACCGTGTTTTTTAATAAAATCACGAATTGGTCGAATGATTCGATTTGACCCTGTAATTTAATCCCATTAACGAGATAAATCGAAACAGGAATACGTTCACGGCGTAACGCATTCAAATAAGGATCTTGTAATGATTGTCCTTTTGCCATTTTGCTATCCTTTGTTGTTATATGTTAATTAATGATAGAAACGAGTTGTCTCCGTCATCAAATATAGCAATAAACATTTTTCTTGTCTATGGGTTTATCTCTTTGCTTTCACGCAGTTTTTTCAGAATTGTTTTCATTTTTTCATCTAGTTGTGCATTGAAACGTAATGTTTCACCGGTTTTAGGGTGTTCAAATCGAATAGAAAATGCATGTAAAAACAAACGATTGAGTCCGAGATCTTGCATATATTTATCGAATTCTTTATCACCGTATTTATCATCCAGCGCGATTGGGTGACCTGCATATTGAGTATGAACTCGGATCTGATGGGTTCTTCCCGTTACAGGCGACGCTTTTACTAAGGTCGCATTTTGATAGCGTTCTTCAATGGCAAATCGCGTTTCTGAAGGTTTACCTTGCTCACTGACTTTAACGATGCGTTCGCCACTGGCCAATTCATTTTTTAATAAAGGGGCTTGCACAACTTTCACATGAGATTGCCATTGCCCACGCACGAGTGCGAGATAATCTTTTTGTACCGTTTTAACACGAAGTTGTTCGTGTAAGTTGCGTAAGGCAGAGCGTTTCTTCGCCACTAATAAAATACCCGATGTATCTCTGTCTAAACGGTGAACCAACTCTAAAAAGCGTGCTTCAGGACGTAATGCTCGCAAGGCTTCAATCACGCCAAAATTCAAACCACTTCCGCCATGAACCGCAATGCCAGAAGGTTTATTCAATACTAATAAACAATCATCTTCAAAAATAATATGGCTTTCAAGGGAGGCGACTTTATTCAAGTTTTTAGAAATCGGCGCGGTATTTTTTTCAGAAACACGAACTGGTGGCACACGCACCACATCACCATTTTGCAATTTATATTCAGGTTTGATTCGCCCTTTGTTCACACGGACTTCGCCTTTACGCAGAATGCGATAAATCAAACTTTTTGGCACACCTTTCAATTTTGCCAATAAATAATTATCAATGCGTTGTCCTGCTTCATCCTCAGAAATCGTGAGCATTTTGACGGATTGATTGATGATTTTTTCTTGTTTTTCAGTCATTGAATCTGTCCTTTAAAAATTGGGCTGAATCATATCACAATATCCCTGGTGATAATAGCAAGAATGCCTTGCTAATTTAGCCCCGAATGTGGATAATAGAGCGTCTTTCTGCGCCTCAAATTTGGCATTTAGAAAGCGATTTTGTATGTTGGTCAAAACTCAATGCGGCAAATGGCATAAGACATTGATAATCAACATGTTTTTCTTGAATATTGACGCTCCCTTGCAATGCGTAATTAACACATCGCATTGTTTTACGAAAATTGTCTTAGATAACAATTGAGTATGCTATCAATGCACCCAGCAACACACAGTCGTGAGATTGACTGTTCGCGAGAAACACGAGGTCGATGGCTAAGGTCAGTAAATCTGTAAAGTGCGGTTAATTTTCAAGGTATTTTAGATAATTCAAAACGAGAAATTGACAATGAAAAGAATGTTAATCAATGCGACTCAAAAAGAAGAGTTGCGCGTTGCGTTGGTCGATGGCCAGCGTTTATTCGACTTGGATATTGAAAGTCCGGGTCATGAACAGAAAAAAGCCAATATTTACAAAGGGAAAATCACTCGCGTAGAGCCGAGTTTAGAAGCAGCCTTTGTGGATTATGGTGCGGAGCGCCATGGCTTCCTTCCTTTAAAAGAAATTGCCCGCGAGTATTTTCCTGCTGATTATGTGTTCCAAGGTCGCCCAAATATTCGTGATATTTTGACCGAAGGTCAAGAAGTGATCGTTCAGGTGAACAAGGAAGAACGCGGCAATAAAGGCGCAGCCTTAACCACTTTTGTTTCCCTTGCTGGTAGTTATTTGGTGATTATGCCAAACAATCCGCGTGCAGGTGGTATCTCTCGTCGCATTGAAGGCGATGAACGTATCGAATTAAAAGAAGCATTGAGTTCTTTAGATGTACCGGAAGGCGTTGGTCTTATCGTACGTACAGCGGGTGTGGGTAAATCACCAGAAGAATTACAATGGGACTTAAAAGTACTTTTACATCATTGGGAAGCAATTAAACAAGCTTCACAAAGCCGTCCGGCACCATTCTTAATTCATCAAGAAAGTGATGTGATCGTTCGTGCGATCCGTGATTACTTGCGTCGTGATATCGGTGAGATCTTAATTGATAGTCCGAAAGTATTTGAAAAAGCAAAAGCACACATCAAACTTGTACGTCCAGATTTCATCAATCGTGTGAAACTGTATCAAGGCGAAGTGCCACTATTTAGTCATTATCAAATTGAGTCACAAATTGAATCCGCCTTCCAACGTGAAGTACGTTTACCTTCTGGTGGTTCGATTGTCATTGATGTAACAGAAGCGTTAACGGCGATCGATATCAACTCGGCGCGTTCAACTCGTGGTGGTGATATTGAAGAAACCGCATTAAATACCAACCTTGAAGCGGCAGATGAAATTGCTCGTCAATTACGTTTACGTGACTTAGGTGGTTTAGTGGTCATCGATTTCATCGATATGACACCTGTTCGTCACCAACGTGAAGTAGAAAATCGTATCCGTGATGCCGTGCGTCAAGACCGTGCGCGTATTCAAATCAGCCGTATTTCTCGCTTCGGCTTATTAGAAATGTCACGTCAACGTTTAAGCCCATCATTAGGTGAATCTTCTCACCATGTTTGCCCACGCTGTCAAGGTACGGGTAAAGTGCGTGATAACGAAAGTTTATCACTTTCTATCTTACGTTTAATTGAAGAAGAAGCGTTAAAAGAAAATACCAAACAAGTACACACTATCGTGCCGGTACAAATTGCGTCTTACTTACTCAATGAAAAACGTAAAGCAGTAAGCAGCATCGAAAAACGCCATGATGTAGAGATTATTGTGGTTCCAAATGAAGCGATGGAAACCCCGCACTTCAGCGTGTTCCGTGTGCGTGAAGGTGAAGAACTTAACGAATTAAGCTACAACTTAGCAAAATTCCATGAAGCACAAGACGATGCATTCGTACCAGAAGAATCGCTTGTTTCACGTAATATTGAAACTGCAGCTGTGACATCTGAGCAAGTGATGGAAAGTGCAGCAGTATCTTTATCGATTCCAACAGCTGCACCAGCACCGGTTGAGCGTAAATCGGAAGAGCCATCATTGTTTGCAAAAATTGTTGCCGCAATTAAAGGTTTATTTGCTTCTGAACCAAAAGAAGAAGAGAAAAACCAAAACAACCGCAACAATCGTAACAAC
>JAGZXE010000036.1:0-16657 GCA_018378615.1 Parahaemophilus parainfluenzae | reverse complement strand
AAGTAATGCTGTTTTTTTCATGGAAGTTCTCCTTTTCTAACATGTGAATACTGTGATAAAGTATAAAATATGAAGTAACTTCAGAGTCAAGTGTAATTTTAAAAAAATGAAAATTGGTCAGCTAGCCAACATTGTTGGCTGTACGGTGGAAGCCGTACGTTTCTATGAAAAACAAGGATTGATCGAACCCGCCAAGCGGACAAGTGGTAATTTTCGCGTTTATACGGAAGAGCATTTGAAACAACTTTCTTTTATTTGTTATTGCCGCAGTTTGGATATTTCACTAAAAGAAATCAAAATGTTGCTGAATCCGCAATGTGCCACTCAAGAGCAAGAAAGAGAAATCAATGAGCTGTTAGATCGACATATTCGAGAAGTATCAAAACGGATCCATGAATTAGCTCACTTACGAATTCGCTTAATTCATTATTGATCAACAACAGAAAAAGCATGAAATCCATGAAGTGACAGATATTTGGCTAGAAATTGGGGCGCTGTCTTGTGTCGAGCAAAGTGCGGTAGAATTTTGCTTTGAAATTATGCGCAAAGATACCGTTGCTGAAAACTGTCAGTTACATTTTATTCATTTACCTGCGATTGCATGGTGCTGGCAATGTCAAAAGGAAGTTGAGATTGAAGCCTATCAAGATTGCTGTCCACATTGTCACAGTGCATGTTTACAACGTCGAAGTGGCACCGAATTTAGAGTGAAAGAAATTGCCGTAAAATAGCAAGACGTCTAAATTGGCAAATTTAACCTGATCTTTTGGATATAAAATACGCTAACTACTTGATAGTATGTATTTATCTCTCTTCAAAGAATATATTTAAGATAGAGAATATGGTATTCTAACGCATGTGAATTACCATAGATTCTAAGTATTTACAGAATAAACGAAACATTATTGAGGTGACTTATGTGTACAACCTGTGGCTGTGGCCATCCAGACCAAGTCAGAATCGGAGAATTACCGCATGTTCATAATGATTCCAATGCGCAACATGCAACAAAACTACCTAATTTTTCTCACTCCTCCTTCCGCATGCCAGACTCTCCACAACAAGAAGAAACCCAGCAACGGTTACTGAAAGTAGAACAAGATATTCTTGGTGCAAACAATCAATTAGCCGATATGAATCGTCGCTTTTTTGCCAATCAACACATTTTGGCACTTAATCTTGTTTCAAGTCCAGGTTCAGGCAAAACAACCTTGTTGACGACCACGCTAAACGCATTAAAAAATGACTATCCTTGTTATGTGATCGAAGGGGATCAACAAACAGAAAATGATGCGGATCGTATTCGTCAAACAGGTGTGCCAGCGATTCAAGTTAATACAGGCAAAGGTTGTCACTTAGATGCACAAATGATAGGTAATGCATTGGTGAAATTGCAGCCACAGGAAAATAGTCTGATGTTTATTGAAAATGTCGGAAACCTGGTCTGCCCATCAGAATTTGATTTAGGCGAGCACGCCAAAGTGGTGATCTTATCCGTGACAGAAGGTGAAGATAAACCGCTAAAATATCCGCATATGTTTGCGGCTTCTAAGTTAATGATTTTAAATAAAGTGGATTTACTGCCGTACTTAAATTTTGATGTGGAAAAATGTATTGCTTATGCAAAACAAGTGAATCCAACAATTCAGGTCATCCAATTGTCTTCTCAAAGTGGAGAAGGATTACAGCAATGGCTGGACTGGTTAAAAGCGCAAGAACGATAGGAGCATCAAATGCAGTTTGTTGATGAGTTTCGTGATCCTGAACTGGCTAAAAGTCTGTTGCAGCGATTACAAAAAGTAATGGAAAAACAACCGCACTTTACACCAGAAAATCCCTTATATTTGATGGAAGTTTGTGGTGGACATACGCATACCATTTTTAAATTTGGGTTGGATCGCTTATTACCCAAAAGTATTGAATTTATTCACGGTCCAGGCTGCCCAGTATGTGTCTTACCGATGGGGCGAATTGATGTTTGTATTGAGATTGCTCGTCGCCCAGAAGTCATTTTCTGTACTTTCGGTGATGCGATGCGAGTACGCGGACGTTTAGGCTCATTATTAGAAGCCAAAGCTCAGGGCGCGGATGTTCGAATTGTTTATTCACCGCTTGATGCATTGAATATCGCATCAAATAATCCAGACAAAAAAGTGGTGTTCTTTTCACTCGGTTTTGAAACGACGATGCCAAGTGCCGCAATTACCTTGCAACAAGCGAAAAAACAACAGGTAAAAAACTTTTTTGTGGTATGCCAAAATATTACTATCATCCCGACATTACACAGCTTATTGTCACAAGGACAAGTAAAAATTGATGGCTTTATTGCGCCAGGTCATGTCAGCATGGTGATTGGTTCTGAACCTTACCAAGAATTGTGTGATACCTATCATAAGCCATTTGTGATCACTGGTTTTGAGCCTCTAGATATCCTACAAGCAATTTTAATGTTGGTGACACAGATTGTTGAACAACGCTGTGAAGTGGAAAATCAGTATAAACGCATAGTGCACCAACATGGCAATCTGTTGGCTCAACAGGCAATAAGCGAAGTATTTCGCTTGAAAGCCAGCAGTGAATGGCGTGGATTGGGCGAAATTGCCGAATCGGGTGTAGAACTGACAGATGATTATCAATGCTTTGACGCAGAAGCCCATTTTGCTTGTCAGCCACATCAAGTTACAGATGATCCTGACTCTCGCTGCGGTGATGTATTAATCGGTAAATGCAAGCCGGCGGATTGCCCATTATTTGCTAAAAAATGTAATCCAGACAATGCTTATGGTGCGTTGATGGTGTCTTCCGAAGGGGCATGTGCGGCCTATTATCAATACAGACGAGAATAAAACAATGACTGATTTTATTACAATGGCACACGGAAATGGTGGTGCCACAATGCAAGAGTTGATCCGCGATTATTTTGTCGAGGCATTTGATAACCCAATACTTTCACAAGGCGAAGATCAGGCTCGCATTGCTTTACAAGAGTTGAATGCTTTAGGTGGGACTCTGTCATTTTCTACCGATAGCTTTGTGATTGATCCGATTTTTTTCCCTGGTGGTGATATCGGCAAATTGGCTGTATGTGGTACAGCTAACGATGTAGCGGTATGCGGTGCGGTTCCAAAATATTTATCCTGTGGTTTCATTTTGGAAGAAGGTTTACCACTAGAAACCTTAAAAAAATTGATTCAATCTATGGCAAAAGCCTGCCAGTCAGCCGGTATTCAAGTGGTAACTGGTGATACCAAAGTGGTACAAAAAGGCGCGATAGATAAAGTGTTTATCAATACGGCAGGCATTGGTGTGATTCCAAACGGACTCGACTGGGGTGTACATCGCATTCAACCAGGTGATCAGATTATCGTGAGTGGTACTTTGGGTGATCATGGTGCAACCATTTTGAATTTACGCGAAAATCTTGGTATTCAAACGGACTTACGCAGTGATTGTGCTGTGCTTGCCCCGCTTATTGATTTTATTCGTCCGATTGAAGGGGTGAAAGCCGTGCGCGATGCGACCCGTGGTGGTGTCAATGCGGTACTGCATGAATTTGCACAGGCTCAGAAAGTAGGAATTCAAATTGATGAAACGGTATTACCAATTCGTCAGGAAGTACGCGGTATTTGCGAATTACTCGGTTTGGATGCGTTAAATTTTGCTAATGAAGGTAAATTAGTGATTGTGGCGGATAAAGAAAAAACAGCTGAAATTCTGACCGCGCTTCGTAGCCATCCATTAGGTGAAAATGCGGCCGTAATCGGCGAGGTAACGACTGATGGCAAAGTTCGTGCTGTTGGGCTTTTTGGTCAAAGTCGCTTGTTAGACTTACCGCGTAACGAACCTTTACCACGAATCTGTTAAGGAAAAACCGGTTTAATGTTAAATTAAACCGGTTTTAGTTTGTGAATTGATATGTGCGAGAAGGGTAGTTATTTTTTCCAAATAACGTGGAATTCACGATCTTCTTCTCGGTGTGAAATTAAGAATTTTGCAAACACATCATCCATTTCATCTTTCTCATTCACTAATCCCACCCAAACTTCAGCAAAAGCGTCAGGATCGATTAATACCCCAATTTCTTGTTCCCAATCATCTGCCGTTTCGACAAACTCGACCGCACCACGATCTTCAAATTGCAGGTTGAATAGCATAATATCTGCAGGATCGAGATTTTCGCCTGCCATCTCTAAGAAAATATCATAAGCAAGATCAATCGCTGCATCGGGATCGAGTTTTTGAATATCAGTTGTCATTGGGTTTTCCTTCATCAAGTCAATTGTGCGTATGATACCGCAAGAAATAGAAAACAAAAAGTGCGGTCAAATTCATCTATATTTTGCTTATAGTAGTTAAACCTCAACTCGTTTTCCTATATCTTTCAAATTAGAAAATTGCTCGAGTAATCGAGGTGCATCATCAAGGCTAATCGCAAATGTCCAAAGATAAGTAATACTGCATAAATATGCCCAGCTTGCACACCTTTAGTTGTGGCTAAATTAACTACAGTGACACCAAATAAAATAGCTGATGCAATGCCAATCCATAAATAACCCGTTGCTTCACGATTAGATAAACGAATACGTAAATAAGCAAGCCAGTCATAATGTTTATTTAAGTGATAATTGCTTTTTTGTTCAATTACGTTGACTTCTTTTTCTAACCGATCGTTAAGCTTTAAATAAAGCAAATCATTTGTTTTTGAGTATTTAGGTAATAAAAGACTAAAAAATACCAATATTAAACAAGCCGTTATGCCTGACCAAAATTCTAGCCACAATAGCATTATAGCCGCACCAATGATGGAAAAACTCGACATAATTAATGTTGGTAGATGTTGTTCAAAAAAGTCCACAAATTGACGTGATAATGCTACACGAGCAGTAATTGCTGAGGTGTTTAATCCTTTCTCTCGTTGGTTAATGATAACCGGCACGGAAAGCTCTGCGTAAATACGAGCAAAACTACGAGTATCTACTGCACGGCGAGCTGCACCAATTCCCCAAATGATAAGCACTAAAAGGGAATAGCTAAGTGAAAGCAAGACATCTCCATTCATTATTGCATTAACAGCAAAGCCCCCAAAAACGGGATAAGTAATAAAGAGAATGTTCTCTAATGTGACTAAGCTGAAAGTAAAGAAAAGACGTTTTTTGTTGTTTTTGGCGATTGATTTAATATTTTCTATCGCATTTGAAGTCATTTTAGTCATAAAGATATAGTCAATAATTTGCTAAACTGCATAAATTATAGTCTCAAAAGTTACTAAAATAAAGTAAATTTTAAGACTATATTTTTATAATTGAAATGATAGAATAAGAGAAACAGAGAAAATTGAGAGATTAATATGAACAGTTTTGATTTGCTTGGTAAACACATTTCAGAAATTGATGATGTGCTAGATACATGGATTGAGCAGAAATTTTCACTTAATTACAATCATTTTGCTGTGCTCTATTGTTTAGCTAGTGCTGAACATGGACAATGCACACAAAAGCAAATTTGTGATGAATGGTATATGCCAAAACAAACGGTGTTTAATATTTGCAAAGAATTTCGAGAAAAAGGCTGGATTGAATTTTATCCGAGTTCAACGGATAAGCGTGAGCGAATTATGCAATTAACAAATGCAGGTAAATTGCAAGCAGAACCGATTTATAAGGCGACCACAGAGATGTTTGAGAATGCATTTAATGTATTTGGAAAAGAGAAATCTACTCAACTTTTTGCATTAATGTCTGAATTTTCCCAAATCTGTCGAAATGTAATGAATAAATAAAAAGTGCGGTCAAATCATCGTTGTTTTTTGACCGCACTTATTTTTAGTTGCTGTAACTAGCCCGTATTTCGCATACCTGCTGCAATACCGGTGATGGTAATCATCAAGGCTTGCTCGACATCAGGGCTTGGGTTTTCAGGCGATTCACGGAAACGACGGAGCAATTCCACTTGAAGGAGATTGAGCGGATCCGTATAAACATTACGTAATGCAATAGAATCTGCGATCCACGGCAAGTCCGCCATTAATTCATCTTTGTGAGAAAGCGAAAGCACGGTTTTAATATCCGCATTCAGTTGATTACGCAAATTTTCACCTAAGTACCAAAGCTCTTTTTTCACTAGGTTGTGATCATATTGCTCAGAAAGCCAAGTATCGGTTTTACTGAACACCATTTCTAACATGCCCACGCGAGTAGAGAAGAATGGCCAAGCTTTACACATTTCTTCAATAATATAACCTTTGCCTTCATCCATAATTTTTTGAATAGCCGCACCCGCACCAAGCCATGCTGGTAGCATTAAGCGGTTTTGCATCCACGCAAAAATCCATGGAATGGCACGCAAGCTTTCTACGCCACCATTTGGATTACGTTTTGCAGGGCGAGAGCCAAGTGGTAGTTTAGACAGTTCTTGTTCCGGTGTGGCACTGCGGAAATAAGGCACGAAGTCTTTATCACCACGAACAACACTACGGTAAATGTCGCATGAAGTAGAGGAAAGTTCATCCATCACAGTACGCCATTCTGCTTTTGGTTCTGGCGGTGGGAGTAGGTTTGCTTCTAAAATCGCGCTTGCGTAAAGATCAAAGGTTTCAACCGCAACTTCGGGTAAACCAAGTTTAAAGCGGATCATTTCCCCTTGTTCAGTCACACGTAAACCATTTTTGAGTGAGCGTGGAGGTTGAGAAAGTAATGCCGCATGTGCAGGCGCACCACCACGACCAATAGTACCACCACGACCATGGAATAAAGTGAGTTCAATGCCCAGTTCTTCGGTTAAATTGACTAACGCTTCTTGTGCACGATATTGTGCCCATGAAGCCGCCATCATACCTGCATCTTTAGCAGAGTCAGAATAACCAATCATCACCATTTGATGATTGTTAATCACGCCACGATACCAACCAATATTAAACAATTGACGCATGACCCCTTCAGAAGCATCTAAGTCATCTAGTTGGAATTAATGGGCGACGAGAATTTAACTCGCGTACTAAGAAAGATTGTTTTTCTGCTTCGCTCCATTGTGCATAATCGCCAATGCCAAGATAACGGGTAATTTCAGCAATGGCATCTGTATGACGGGTACTTTCTTGACGGATATCCATTTGTGAAAGAGTGACACCAAAACAACGAATACGATGCAAAATATCTAATAATGAACCATTAGCGATAATCCGCATGCCACAGGCCATTAATGATTGATAGCAATCATAGAGCGGTTCCCAAAGTTGATTATCTTCCATGATGATATCCGCTTGGCTTACGCGTGGCGGGCGATTTGCCAAGCAATCATCAAAGTAATCAAGAGTCGCAATAAGTTTTGCACGAAGCGCTTTGACTACAAAACGATAAGGCTCTAAATGCACGCCATATTTTGCGGTAAATTCTGGCGTGCATTTCACCATGGATAATTCATCGGCAAGGGATTTAATGTCATTTAAGAATAAATCTGCCGCTTTCCAACGAGCAAAATAGAGCACTTGTTGCGTGATTTTTGAGGTGACAAATGGGTTACCATCACGGTCACCGCCCATCCAAGAAGAAATTCGGACAGGGCGTAAGCCCACAGGTAAGTCGTAGCCTAAGAATTCACGAGCATGTTCATTTAATTGACGTAAGAATTCCGGCACCCCTTGCCATAGGCTGTTTTCAATCATGGCGTAGCCCCATTTTGCTTCATCGAATGGCGTAGGGCGAACGGTACGGATTTCATTGGTATGCCATGCTTCAGCAATTAAACGAAGTAGCAAGCGTTCAATAATGCCTCGTTCTTTAGGCGTCAAATCATCGTGCTCTAATTTACTTAAGCATTTATTGATCTCAACGTGTTTGTGGATTAACGAACGACGTGTGGTTTCGGTTGGGTGTGCGGTTAATACTAACTCAATGAGCAAGTTTTCAACGGTCTTGTAAACTTCCTCTTTTGAAACATTTAATGCTTTTAAGCGTTGGAATAAAGCACTTAATGAACGATTAGAAGATTGTAAATCTTTGTGTTGGCGAGAGACCGTTTGGTATTGTTCAGCGATATTCGTTAAGTTAAGGAAATGGCTGAATGCTCGGGCAACAGGAATAATATTTTCATTTGAAATGGTGGAAAGGGTATCCAACAATGTTTTACGTGCTTGGCTATCGCCAGCTCGAGATTGTTTGGACAATTGGCGAACATTTTCAATTAAAGTGAGAATGTCTTCGCCTTGTGCATCATTAATGGTTTCTCCAAGAAAACGCCCTAACATATTAATGTTATGGCGGAGAGTGCGATACTCATCAGTCATATGAACTCCGATAAAGAAAAAAATAAAACTAGGGGAGATATAATCAAAAATATGTATCGGGATCAAATGCTATACGTCAAAAACTTGCATTAAATCAAAAAAGGCTAAAATAAGTAAAAAATGACCGCACTTTTTTAGATAAAATTCAAAGTGCGGTCAAAAAGTTTAATGTTTATTTAAGGTTGCGAACTGATTTTCGAATGACGAGTTCAGGATGGATTGCAATGCGGTGTTTTTTGTGATTATCGTTATCTTTATTGGCAATACGCTCAAATAAAAGATTAACCGCTTGTGCACCTAAACGAGACTTAGATTGATGAATCGTTGTGAGTGGTGGTGCATAGAAACGCGATGAGTGAATATTATCATAGCCAATAATCGAGATATCATCAGGCACACGCAAGCCTTTTTCCGTAATCGCAGAAATTGCACCTAATGCCATCACATCATTACAACAGAATACGGCAGTAGGTAGGCTGTCTTGTGCAAGAATTTTATTCATACACTCGTAACCGTCCTCAGGTTCGAAGAAACCTTCCATAATCCAATTTTCATGGATCGGTAGATTGGCTTCATTCATGGCTTTTACAAAGCCTTCGTAACGGGTTCTTGCCGTCGTTTTATCTAATTCACCCGCAATAAGACCGATCTCTTTATGACCACAATCAATTAAATGCTTAGTAGCAAGGTAACCGCCCGTAAAGCTGTTATCTTCAATGATATCGGTATCTGTATTTGGACCCCAATCCATTACCACCATCGGCACAGACGAGAAACTAGAAAGCACATCAAGTGAATGTTGTGTGTATTCAGAACACATGACCAATAAACCATCTACGCGTTTTTTGGTAAGCATTTCGACGTGGTTTTTAATTTTTTCAGGATCATTTTGTGTATTACACAAAAAAAGTGAATAGCCTTGACGATAACAATGATCTTCAACGGCATGAATGATTTCAGCAAAATAAGGGGATTCACTGGTGGTAACAATCATCCCTATGGATTTTGTCGTGTTGACTTTCAAACTCCGAGCAACAGCACTTGGTGAGTATTTCAAGCTTTTAATGGCTTGCATCACCGCTTCTTCGGTTTCTTTTGCTACAAAACGGGTTTTATTAATTACGTGTGAAACAGTGGTGGTGGAAACACCAGCCATTTTTGCGACATCTTTAATTGTTGCCATAATTTTGCCTCTAGAGAATTTTTCCTATTATAAAGACTGTCACCAAATAGGTTAAGTAAATTATAAAAAATTTTTGAAAAAACGTGCTTTATTGTTAGAATGGGTTATCTTTAACTAAACAAGTGGGAAATTAAAATGAGTGATTTTGGTTACGCAATGTTAGCTGTAGTGCTTTCTTTAAGTGTTGTAGTCGGTTTAGCAACTGCAATTTTCTAATTGAAAGAAATAACATATTAATCCATTTAAAATAGACCGCGCTTTAAGCATTTAAAGTGCGGTTATTTTTTTAAGGCTTTTTAAAGTTGTGTTAAAAGCCATGCCATAGGACTATTTCTTTAGTATAATTTGCAACTATTTCCGTTTGTTGTAATCAAAATACTGCAAAAACCAAATTTGAGATAATTATGAATAAATATTTGATTTCACTAGATAAAGATGTTCAGCGTCGTGAGCTGTTTTTTGCTCAACCAGATACAGCAGATTTCGTTGTATTTTCAGCGATTAATACCATGCAAAAAGAGTGGGATGAATTGGCAGAAGTATTCAATTCAGCGGAGTTTGAACAGCATTATGGGCGCAACGTCACAAAAGGCGAAATTGGTTGTACATTAAGCCATTTAGCGGTTTATCGCCAGATCGTGGAAGATCAAAATGTGACGGAAAATGACTATGCGTTAGTCTGTGAAGATGATGCGTTATTTAATGCTAATTTATCGCCAAACACAACCGCACTTTTAACCGAAAAATGTGATGCAGATATCGTATTAATCGGGCAATCAAAAATTGCGGAATTTGATGATGTGGAATTGGAAATTAATTATCCAACCACCTTCTCATTTTTACGTCAAACAATTGGTGATGTCACCGTGGCTTATCCGTATAAAAGTTATTTTGCGGGGACGGTGGCATACCTAATTAAAAAATCAGCGGCACGTGTATTTTTAAAACAAATTGAACAAGAAAAACCGTTTTGGCTGGCTGATGATTTCTTATTATTTGAAACCCAATTCCAGATTAATAACAATGTAGTTCGTCCGCTTGTGACCATTGAAAATCCACAATTAGTGAGTAATTTGGAAGCGATTCGCGGTTCAAAATCCAATAATTTAGTGAAGAAATTAATTAAATATCCGCTCAAAAAAATCTTAGCGGTGAAAAAGAATTTAGGAAAATAACGTAAAAAATGACCGCACTTTTTAACCTTTTTTATCTTTACGATCCTTGGCTGTTCCATGTCGTACGAATGTCATTCGTCGCCGGCTTGGCGGCATTGGTTGTTTTGGCTTATCAGTACATTAAAATGCAGAAACCACAAGGCATCATTCTGCCTTTAGACAGTCTTGCTGTTTTAGGCGGATTGATTATTTTCAGTGTGATTCCGTTATTGCTTAATGGCACAAAAGATCTTTCTGTTATCACCATGTATGTGAAAGAGCTGATTTTATTTATCTTCGGCGTGGGACTTTATAATGCCTTTTATGCCAATACAAACGGACAACAACGAGTCGTGCGAGATTTGCAAATTGGTGTTGTGGTGCAATTTGCAGTGGGCATCATTGGCTTGCTCGGCGCATCATTTATGATCGATTTCTTGCTTTCGACCAATGCGGTGTTACCTGCACGTTTTTATGGTTCAGAGCAGGAATATCGCTTATATAACATCACCGCAACCGCCTTTTTCCAGCTGAGTTTATTCTATTTAATGCTGTTGCATTTCTTACTGGCTTACAACGCTAAACATAATACACTTCCAAGTATTTTAGTGTTTTTTATGCTATGTATCGGATTAATTTCAGGACGTACATTCCTTCTGTTATCGGTTGTGAGCATTTTAGTGTATTTCAAATGGCGTTATGTTCCATCACTCATTGCATTTGCTATTTTGGTATTGTTATTGGCGTATTTCTTACCAGAAAATCCTTATGTGGCACATGCTTTAGAACCGGTGATCAATTTATTACACGGTGCAGGATTTGTCAGTTCGTCAACCGATACCTTGATGAAAAACCACCTGTTCATGCCAACGCTTAAACAGTTTATTTATGGCGATGGCATGTATATGACAGGGCAGTTGGAAGTCGGCCGTTATTATGGTCATACGGATTCCGGTTTCTTACGTCAGATTCTTTATGGTGGCGTATCTTATGCCTTAGTGTGTTTTGCGGTTACCTTCTATTTTGTGCGTAAAGTCGCCTTAAACTGGTTTGATGGCAGCTGGAAATTTATCCTTTCTGCCTTTGTGATTTTGGCATTTTGTAACATCAAAGCAGATACTTTTGCTTTCCCGGGGATTATGTTTGTCATGTTGATGTTTTTATCGCTTTTTGGCACTCACGGTAAACAGCTTATTTTATTTAAACAAAAGGAGCCGAAAGATGTTTAGTATCATCGTGCCTTCTTATAATCGAAAAGAAGAAATTCCTGCGTTATTGGAAAGTTTAACCAAGCAGACCGCCTATAATTTTGATGTGGTGATTGTGGATGATTGCTCGAAAGAACCTGTTGAAGTGACACAATCTTATCCATTTGCAGTAAAGGTCATCCGTAACGAAACCAATCAAGGTGCTGCAGAAAGTCGTAATATCGGGGCAAGAAATGCGGATAATGAGTGGTTGTTATTCCTTGATGATGATGATCGTTTTGCAAATGATAAATGTCAGAAATTAGCTGATGTGATTGCTGAGCATGCCGATGTTAACTTTGTTTATCATCCTGCAAAATGTGAAATGGTGAATGAAGGTTTTAGCTATGTGACCAACCCAATTGAGCCACAAGAGATTAGCGTAGAGCGAGTTTTACTGGCGAATAAAATCGGTGGTATGCCAATGATTGGGGTGAAAAAAGATCTGTTTTTAAAAATTGGTGGATTATCGACCGCACTTCGTTCCTTGGAAGATTATGATTTCTTGTTGAAGCTTGTACAAGATCCAACGTTTAAAGCGTACAAAGTGGCTGAGCCGTTGACTTATTGTACGTTCCATACCAAGCGTTCTAGCGTATCAACGGATACGACTAATACGCAAAAAGCGATTGATTATATCCGTGAACATTATGTGAAAACGGCAGAGCAAGAAAAGAATTTTGCCATCAACGCACAATATATGTTGGCTTACCCACATATTATGAATTTATCCCGTAAAGCCGCTTTTTACTATTTTGAGATTTTTAAATTAACGAAAAGTATTAAGCAGCTAGTTATTGCCTTTGTAGTTTTAATTTCACCTAAATTGGCAATTAATTTGAAACGGTTTATGTAGATAACTTATTAGATAGAGAAGTATGAAATTTTCAGTTTTAATGTCCTTATATATTAAGGAAAATCCACAATATTTAAGAGAATGTTTTGAAAGTTTAGTGGCTCAAACCCATCCAGCAGATGAGATCGTATTGGTGTTTGATGGTGCGGTAACGCCAGAATTGGAAGCCGTGGTTTCTGAATTCGAAACCAAATTACCCTTAAACTTGGTGAAGTTGCCAAAGAACTTAGGCTTAGGTAAAGCGCTCAACGAAGGATTGAAACATTGTTCACATGATTGGGTTTTCCGTATGGACACTGATGATATTTGTGTGCCTGAGCGTTTTGCGAAACAAGTGGCGTTTATTGAACAACATCCGGATACGATTATTTTCGGTGGGCAGATTGCTGAGTTTGGCGAAAATATTCAAGACATCGTGGCATATCGTCATGTACCGACTGAAGCACAAGATATCGTTAAATTTACGCAAAAACGTTGTCCGTTCAATCACATGACAGTCGCGTATCAAAAAAGTGCGGTCATTAATTGTGGTGGATATGAAGATTTACAGGAAGATTATTACCTGTGGATTAAGCTTGTAGCACAAGGTCAAAAAGTGGCAAACTTGCCGGATATTTTAGTTTATGCCCGCGTAGGCAATGGTATGGTAGGGCGTCGTCGTGGTTTAAACCAAGCCAAGGCAGAATGGCGTTTATTTAAATTGAAGCACCGCTTAGGTATTCAAGGCTTATTTTCTGGCCTATTCACCTTTGCCTTGCGTTCAGGTTCACGCTTATTACCAACCTCATTATTGAAAGCTGTTTATAACCAATTTTTACGCAAATAATGCGATATTTTGATAATTAAAAAGGAAAAGAAATGAATTTAATCTCAACGTTAAAAATGACTGCGTTATCGACCGCACTTTTATTAGTCGGTTGTTCAAGCAGTACAACAACATCATCAACAAAAAGTATTCCATCGGTAAGTAGTAACGCTGTTTACAGCAAGCCAAGAACCTTAGATAACTTTAATGATTACGTGCAGTTCTTAAAAGGTAAAGCGGCAGCTGAGGGGGTGTCTGCCTCTGTATTGAATGCTCAAAATAATATTCAATATATGCAAAAGGCGGTGGATTTGGACCGTGCCCAAGCGGGTAGAAGTCAGCGTAATGCGGATCAACCACAGTTACCCAATCCAAACGGCACAACCAATTATCTGAATAAAGTACTGACTCAAAATAAAGTGGATATTGCCGAAGAGCGTTATTGGGAAGTACAAGCACCATTACAACAAGCAAGCCAACGTTATGGTGTTCAACAAGAATATATCCTTGCCTTATGGGGTATGGAAAGTAGCTTTGGCTATTATCAAGGTAGCTATGATGTACTTTCAGCTTTAGCCACATTAGCCTTTGATGGCAGACGTGAAGCCTTATTCAGTAAAGAATTTGTGAACGCGATGAAAATGTTAGAACGTGATCATATTCAACGCAACAGAATGTTAGGTTCTTGGGCAGGGGCAATGGGGCAAACTCAATTTATGCCAAGCGCATTCTTAAATTATGCCGCAGATGGTAATAATGATGGCGTGAAGGATATTTGGACAAACCAATTTGATGCGTTTGCTTCAATTGCAAACTATCTCCACACTGTGGGTTGGGACAACAAATTGCCTTGGGGCGTTGAAGTAACATTAAATCAACCATTAGATTTATCGCTTTCAGGCATTGAGAAGAACAAAGCGCGTTCACTCAGTGATTGGCAGTCTAAAGGTGTCACTTTAGCGAGTTTTAGTCAACAAGAACAAGATAAACTTGCCGCGCTTTCGCAAGCCGATCTTTGGCTAGTTCGCCCTGATAAAGAAGTTGGTCGCGCATTCTTGGTCTCGAATAACTATCGCACGATTTTAGATTGGAACAAATCAAATTACTTCGGCGTGAGCATCGGTATGTTTGCTGATCGCATTAAGATGGCCACCGGCTTGTAGAAAATTATTTTCCTTTTATAATCCAACAAAGCTTTGTTGGATTATTTTTTATCTACAAATTGAATATTTGGAGAACACTATGCAAAAAAAATGGCTTTCTATTTTATTGTTTGCACCTTTGATGCAGAGCAATTATGCATTAGCTGATCAAGCAGTGAAGAAAGAATTGGATTATAAAGCACTCGGTGAAGTGTTATTTTTTGATAAATCTATTTCTTTTAATAAAACACAAAGCTGTTCAACCTGCCATAGCCCGGATACCGCCTTTGTGGATCAACGTAAGAATTCCGCAAATCAAATGGTCTCAGAAGGGGATAATCCTCATCTTCATGGTAATCGCAATGCCAATACGGCGCTTTATGCGATGTTCTCACCGGATTTTCATTTCGATAAAAAAATTCAAGATTATGTAGGCGGACAGTTCTGGGATGGTCGCGCGAAAGATTTGGCTGAGCAAGCAGGCGGACCACCAGTAAACCCAGTAGAAATGGGCTTGCCGGATAAGAAAGCTATTGTTGAACGTTTAAAAGCAGATCCGACCTATTACAAGCCAATTACAGATCTTTATGGCGAAAGCATTTGGGCAGATACTGACAAGATTTATGCCATCATGGAAAAAGCCATTGGCGAGTTCGAAAAACAGGAATTATTTGCGCCATTCTCTTCAAAATATGATCGCGCTTTAAAAGGTGAAGCAGAATTGACCGCACTTGAAGCCGAAGGTAAGGCATTATTTTTCGATAAAACACGAACAAACTGCAGTAACTGTCACCAATCAAGTGAAGCGAATTCAGCAAAAGAAACCTTTACGAATTATCGCTATTACAATATCGGTGTGCCAAGTAACCAAGCGTTAATTAAGTTGAATAAACTTGCAGCTGATTATGTGGATAATGGACTATTGGATAATCCGATGGTGAAAGGTGATGAAAAACAAAAAGGTAAATTTAAAGTGCCAACATTGCGTAACATTGGTGTTACTGCGCCTTATATGCATAACGGTGTTTTCCGCGATTTAAAAACCGTTTTACTATTTAAAGACAGTTTCAATAATCCTAATCGTAAAATTAATCCTGAAACAGGAAAAGCGTGGGATAAAGCCGAATATGCTCAAACCATTAATCCTGATGTTTTAAAAGCCAAACCGCTAACAGATGAAGAGATTAATGCGTTAGAGGCATTCTTAAAAATATTAACTGACGAAGCTTACGAAGAATAATTAAACGTCTGAGTTGAATTTAGCAATCGTTTTCGCTACTATACGTGGCGATAATTATTATCATTTAAATTGTTTAATTTTACTCAGGAGATTTTTCTTATGAAAAGACGTTTTTCAACTTTAGCAATTGCCACTATTCTTGGTTTAAGTGCAGGTTTTGCCAATGCTGATCCCGTGAAAGTAAAAGATATACTTGATCGTGAAGTCACTGTAGATTTACCGGCAAAACGCGTGGTACTTGGTTTCTATTACCAAGATTATATGGCAGTTGGTGGTGACAAAGCGTTAGATAACGTTGTCGGTTTTTCTAAGAAAGTATGGTCTTCTTGGGCACCAGCTAGCTGGGAGTTATTTAGTAAAGCGGTGCCAAAATTGAATCAACTAGATGATGTGGGTGAAGTAGAGGAAGGCACATTCTCTGTGGAAAAAGTGCTTTCATTAAAACCTGATCTTTTAGTCTTAGCTGATTGGCAGTACGAAATGCTAGGATCTGATTTAGATGCTATCAATGAAGCGGGTATTCCAATTGTGGTATTAGATTACAACGCTCAAACCTTAGATAAACACATCAAATCAACAGAAATTATTGGCCAATTGACGGGGCAGAAAGTTCGTGCCGCGAAAATGGCTAAAGAATACAAAGATATCGTAGAACATATTCAAACGACGGTTAAAAATGCGAAATTAGCAAAACAACCGAAAGTGTATGTAGAGTTCGGTCGTGGTGGCCCAGCTGAACAAGGGATGAC
>JAGZXE010000035.1:0-10563 GCA_018378615.1 Parahaemophilus parainfluenzae | reverse complement strand
GAGCGATTTTGGCGAATGGACATTTCCATTTCTGAGTTTTTATAGCCATCATATTGTGCTTGTTGGAACAATTTTTTGGCATTGGCAAGATCACCATTTTGATAAGCATCGATCCCTTGAGCGATTAAATCATCAATGGTTTTAAAACTTTGTTGCCAATAAGGGGCAATCGCTTGATTATCATAAACGCCATGTTGTCCATCGGCATTGAGTTGATGGCCTTCAACCAATGATGGCAACACTTCTTTTAATTCTTTTTTGAGTTGATCAATTTTAGCCTGAATCTCTTTTTGTGAGCTGCCTTCACCGATCATTTTACGGATCTCGCCAAAAGTCGCTTCCATTTGGTAGCTTTTTTGTGCAGAGAAATTGATACGAATTGGGCCTTCTAGATTTTCAAAGACTTCAAAATAAGCCATTTGCACTTCAGTACGGGCGTCATCGGTATTGCCTTGTTGGAGCAGTTGAGACGTTTTATCTAGGCGAGCCGTAATGTCATCAACCCATTGTTGATAGTTATCTTGTGCAAAGAGTGAAGAAGAAAAGGCGAGTGAAAAAATTAAAAAGAAAAATCGAATAGAACGGAATAGCATCGTCTATTTACCTCATTACCTCAAATGAAATTAATTCCTATTTATAATTATCCTTTGATATCAGTGAAATGGCAGTCGCAGTACTCGTCGTTTGTGCGGAAGCGCAGAAATTTTGATCTTTATTTGCCCAAACCGGGATTGTTCGGCTGCTACCACAACTCCAACTACCGTAAGCATTGATGCCAACCCATTTAATGGTAGAAGGTTGACCAAGTTTCAGTTTTTCAATGACAACACGGTTTAAGTAATCTTTATAGATTTGTAATGCACCTGAGGCACCGGTTAATTTGGTTTCGCCGTTATCATCACGACCTAACCAAATGGTGCTGACATTCTTACCATCAATACCCACGAACCACGTATCTCGAGCATCGTTGGTTGTCCCTGTTTTACCCGCAAGACGAAGATCCGCATAATCATTTTGTAAGCTACGTGCGGTACCACGTTCTACGGTTTGTTGCATCGCATATAAGGTTTGATAAGCTGCCTCTCTCGGCACCACTTGATCCGGCTCGGTATTGTGTTCGTAAATAATATTGCCTTGGCGATCGGTAATGCTTTGAATGGTGCTTAACTCAATTTTACCACCTTGATTGGCAATGGTTTGGTAGAGTTTTGTCACATCATAAGGTGAAATACTGTAAGAGCCAAGCAAGGTTGCCGGGACTTTTGGAATTGTCACATTGTCCCAACCCATGGCTTTTTGCGTATCAATCACTTTACTTAAACCAACTTTCATCCCAATGTTTACCGTTGGAATATTCAGTGAGCGAGCAAGAGCATCCATCAACATCACCGAACCGCTATATTTGCGATCGTAGTTACGCGGTTGCCAAGGTTGGCTACCTTTAACATAAATCGTGATAGGCTGGTTTTGAATCGGTGTATTTAAACGGAATTGTTCCGGATTCATCAGTGCAGTCAAATAAATGGATGGTTTTACCAAAGAACCAATTTGACGTTTTGACATTAATGCACGGTTAAAGCCCGCATATTCTGTTTGTAATCCACCGACAACCGCACGTATTTCACCCAAGTGATAATCCGCGACAATCATTGCACCTTCTAAATATGGATTTTTAGTTTGTACTTGCAATTGATTGACTGTATTCACCACGGCATTTTCAGCTTGTTCCTGTTGTTTTAAATCCATAGTGGAGAAGATTCTCGCACCAAGTAATGCAGACGTTTTGTTTTCTCCTAATTGACGACGAAGATCCGCTTGTAATGTTTGAATGAAAGCAGGGTATTTACGTGAAATTTGTCCTTTAGCTTGCACGCCTAATGGACGTTTACTCAACATTTCATACAACTCATCCCCAATCATTTGGTGATCAAGCATCAGCTTTAATACCACATTTCGGCGATCGAGTGCATATTGTGGATTTCGCCATGGATTATAAAGGGAGGGGCCTTTCACCATGCCAACTAAAAGGGCAATTTGATCTAGGCTAATTTCACGGATAGAACGACCAAAATAGAATTGGCTCGCCAATGCAAAACCGTGAATTTGGATATCACCATTTTGACCAAGGTAAATCTCGTTAAGATAGGTTTCTAAAATACGGTTTTTATCATATCGCCAATCTAACACCAATGACATCAAGGCTTCATTGGCTTTACGTGTCAGAGAACGTTCGCTGGATAAGAATAAGTTTTTCACTAATTGCTGAGTGAGCGTACTGCCGCCTTGAACCGTTTGACCTGCTTTAATATTGGCAATCATTGCTCGCACAATACCCACAGGATTAATCCCGTTATGCTCATAAAAACGGCGATCCTCTGTAAGTAATAAGGCATCGATGAGTAAACGAGGGTATTGCTGTAACGGAATCGCTAAACGATCTTCATTATCTGATTCCAACATTGCAATTAATTTAGGCGCAAGACGGAATTCATCAACCGCTTTGACGTTGACTAAATCTTCAATACGAGAAAGTTTGTTATCGGTAAAACGTAAACGTAATACACGCTGTGGTTCAGGCTTGTCAGGATAAGGGAATGCACGACGAAGTAATACGATGGTATCCTCTTCGAGTTTAAAATCACCCGGTGCTGCAATCATTGTGGTTTGACGGTATTCGTTATCGAGTAAGATTTGAATCACTTCGTCAAAAGAAAGGTTATCAGACAGTTTTACGCTTTCTAAACGGCTATACACTTCTGCCGGTAAACGCCAAATTTGGCCATCCATTTTGGAGCGAATTTGCCAATCTAAATAGCCACCATAAAACACGGCAAGCGTCCCTAAAGTAAAGGCTGCTTTAGCTAAAAAGATTTTACAAGAACGGCGTTTATCTGGCGCTTGTGTTTCTTGTTGTTCAGGTGAGGTGTTTTCCGTTTCCGACATAATAGTTAGCTTCAGAGAATGAGGTTAAGCAATAAATTCAAAATAGGCATTAAGAAAGTGGATGAAGTCTGTTGTACCGCAGAAGGCGATACTTTCTTCATCATAATAGTGGAAGTCGTCTTCTAAAATTTCATCTGTTTCAATCGCAAGGTTATTGGCGCGAATCATCACTTCATCGGTATTGATAAAAAGCGTGTATTCAGAACCAATCAGCGTGACTTCATCATTATTTTTAATCTGCTCACAGGCAGAAAGTGCGGTCAAAAACGCTTGAGGATTTGACCGCACTTCTGAATTAAACCAATTGGCCAGAGCAATGTGTTCCATCGAACATTTGGCATGCACATTGCCTAGATAATGGGTAAATTGAAAATCCATATTAGATGCTGAATGACGAACCGCAACCACAGGTGCTGGTTGCATTTGGATTGTTCACCACAAAACGAGAACCTTCCAAGCCTTCTGTGTAATCCACGGTGCCGCCAATTAAGTATTGTAAACTCATTGGGTCAATCACTAATTGCACACCGGCTTTTTCAATGGTTAGGTCGCCTTCATTGACTTTATCGTCAAAGGTGAAACCGTATTGGAAACCGCTGCAACCGCCACCGGTAATATAAACGCGTAATTTTAATTCGTCGTTTTCTTCTTCGCTAATTAAACTTTTTACTTTATTGGCTGCCGCATCAGTAAAAGTTAGCGGCACGGCCATATCTAAATCTGACATATATTATATTCCCACTTTCCTAAAATAATCTGCGTATTATCCAATAACCCGTCAATTCATTCAAGATTTTTCACGGAATTAGTGCTATTATGCGCGGATAAATCTTAATTAAATAAGGAGAAATAATGGGTATTCCATTAAGAACTGAAGAAGAACTTGTTAAGTTGCGTGAAGCTTGTAAATTAGCATCTGATGTTTTGGTTATGATCGAACCTTATGTCAAAGAAGGGGTGACCACAGGTGAATTGGATCGCATTTGTCATGATTATATGGTGAACGTACAAAAAGTGATTCCTGCTTGTTTAAATTATCATGGCTTCCCGAAAGCAACCTGTATTTCTATAAATGAAGTGGTTTGCCATGGTATTCCAAGCGACGATAAAAAATTAAAACAGGGTGATATTGTCAATATTGATGTGACCGTGATTAAAGACGGTTATTTCGGAGACAACTCTAAAATGTATGTAGTGGGTGAAACCAATATTCGTAGCCAAAAATTGGTTGAAGCGGCACAAGAAGCGCTTTATGTTGGATTACGTACGGTTAAGCCGGGTATTCGTTTAAATGAAATTGGTAAAGCGGTACAAAAATATACTGAAAGCCAAGGCTTTAGCGTAGTACGAGAGTACTGTGGCCACGGTGTGGGAACTGAATTCCACTGCGAACCGCAAGTATTACACTATTATGCTGATGACGGTGGTGTGATTTTAAAACCAGGTATGGTATTCACCATTGAGCCAATGATTAATGCGGGTAAAAAAGAAGTACGTATTATGGGCGATGGTTGGACAGTAAAAACTAAAGACCGTAGCCATTCAGCGCAATATGAGCATCAAATTGTGGTTACCGAAAACGGTTGTGAAGTGATGACAATCCGTGATGAAGAAATTGCAGAAGGTCGAATTCAACGTATGATGGTCAATATTTAAAGCATTAAAAGGAAATTTGATTTATGATGAGATTTAGAACTTTCCTTCTGATCAGTTTAGTTATCGTATTTTTTGCGTGCCTTCCCCTTATTATTTTTGAGGTGATAGGAGAAGGAGAGCCTGTAATAGCTTTAGTGTGGATTGGCTACTTCGTTACACTACCAATTGGTGCAGTTGTACTAGGTGTCTTTTGGATCTGTTCAGTGTTTCATTGGGTATTTGACAAAGATTAATTCCTATCATGGTTATTGAAAGCTCATTTTTATGGGCTTTTTATTTAATTAAGAGAACAGTATGCTTTTTCCTTATCATTTCGATTCTCCACTCACGCCAAGTGCGGTCAAAATTCAGCGTGAAAATTTGAAGGAATTTGAACGTCAGCACTTTACTGATTATTCCGTTTTTGAGCTGATTGCTAACCGTACACAGTTTTGTGATGATTTGTTAAAACAGCTTTGGCAGCAATTTGAATTAGATAAAGCTAATCTTACCTTAATTGCAGTAGGTGGGTACGGAAGACAAGAAATGTTTCCTTTATCTGATTTGGATGTTCTTATTCTTTCAAAAGAAAAAAGAGAGTCTGAAACAGAAGAGAAAATTGGTCAACTCGTTCAGTTTCTATGGGATTGTGGATTCGACGTAGGACACAGTGTTCGTTCTTTAGAAGAATGTGAAAAGGAAGGCAAACACGACATTACTATTGCCACTAATTTGCTTGAGTCTCGTTATTTATCGGGAGATGTATCCCTTTTTAATGCCTTAGGGGAAATATTGAAAAAGCCAGATTTTTGGGCGGTAAAACTATTCTTTGACGCAAAAGTACAAGAACAAATTGAACGTTATCAGCGCTATAACAACACCAGTTATAATCTAGAACCCGATTTAAAATACAGCCCAGGTGGTTTACGGGATCTTCACCTTTTATATTGGATCGCATTACGTCATACCGGAGAAATGACCCTTGATGGCATTTTGGAAAGCGGCTTTATTTACCCATCAGAACACCAACAATTATTAGAGAGCCAAGCATTTTTATTCAAAGTGCGGTTCGCTTTACACTTGATTTTAAAACGTTATGACAACCGACTACTGTTTGATCGTCAAATCAAAGTGAGCGAGATGCTTGGTTTTGAAGGCGACGGAAACCGTGGTGTCGAAAAAATGATGAAATGTTTTTTCCAAGCTTTACGCACGATTTCTCGTTTAACCGATATCCTGATTAAGCATTATAAAGAACATTTTTTATCAACGGATGGCGAGGTTTCTATTCATCCTTTGGATGATAATTTTGAATTAGTGAATCAAAGTTTGTGTTTATGCAAGGAAGACGTGTTTTTACGTTCACCGGATCGTATTTTGGATCTTTTTTTCTATCTTACGCAGCATGAACAAGCCGAAATTCATTCCTCAACATTACGCCAACTTCAGATTGCGTTGGAAAGCTTGACGCAGAAATTGTGTGATATTCCTGAAGCAAGAGAGAAATTTATTCGGTTATTTAATCAACCGAAAGCCATTCAGCGAGCATTTCTCCCAATGCACCAATATGGTGTGTTAACGGCTTATTTGCCACAATGGCAGGGGATTGAAGGCTTGATGCAATTTGATCTCTTCCATATTTACACTGTGGATGAGCACACCTTACGAGTGATGTTGAAATTGGAGAGTTTCTTAGCTGAAGACGAAGCAGAATCTCATCCCATTTGCCATCAAATATTTACTCAAATTTCTGACCGCACTTTGCTTTATGTTGCCGCACTTTTCCATGATATTGCGAAAGGTCGAGGAGGGGATCATGCAGAGTTAGGGGCTGAAGATGTTGCTGAATTTGCTCGTTTACATGGTTTTGATCGTCGAGAAATTGAAACGATGGCTTGGCTAGTGAGAGAGCATTTGCTCATGTCAATCACTGCGCAACGTCGAGATATTCATGATCCGGAAGTTGTGATGAGCTTTGCGGAAAGTGTACAAAATCATGTGCGTTTAGATTATCTCACTTGTTTGACGGTCGCGGATATTTGTGCAACGAATGGTACCTTGTGGAATAGCTGGAAACGTTCTTTATTTGCCTCACTCTATGATTATACGTCGCAACAATTCCGACAAGGGATGAATTTATTATTAGATAATAACGAAAAGATCCTTGAAAATCGCCAATTGGCGCTGACCATTTTATCCAAAGATCAACCAGAATTATCGGAAGAAAAAATTTTAGCACTCTGGCAACGCTGTCCAGATGATTATTTTTTACGAAATAGCCCAAAACAAATTGCATGGCATACAGCGTTGTTAGCTGAATTTGATGGTGAAGTTCTCGTTAAAATTAGTAATCGTTTTTCTAGTGGAGGGACGGAAATTTTCATTTATTGCCCTGACCAAGCCAACTTATTTAATAAAGTGGTTTCAACCATTGGTGCAAAAAAATTCAGCATTCATGATGCCCAAATTTTAACATCAGATGATGGGTATGTATTCGATAGCTTTATTATCACTGAATTAAATGGTGAATTGGTTCGTTCAGAACGTCGCCGAGAATTAGAAACAGTATTAACCTCTGTTTTATTAGGTGAAAAATTGCCATCCATGTCTTTTGCAAATAATCGACAGTTGCAACATTTCACCGTGAAAACAGATGTACGTTTTTTGAAAGAAAGTAAAAAAGAGCATACGGAGTTAGAAATCGTTGCTTTAGACAAACCCGGTTTATTGGCTCAAATTAGTCAAATTTTTACCGAGTTAAAACTCAATCTTTGTAATGCAAAAATTACGACGGTAGGGGAAAAAGCCGAAGACTTCTTCATTTTAACAAATGAAAAAGGAATGGCATTAACCGAAGAGGAGAGGGGATTATTAGAAAACGTGCTCTATGAACGTTTGTAATATGAAATAAAAAAGTGCGGTTAAATTTAACCGCACTTTTTATGTTTTAAGCAACTGCTGCAAATGCAATATCTGCGGCAGCAAGCGTTTTTTCAATGTCTTCATTTGTATGAGCTAAAGACATAAAGCCCGCTTCAAAAGCAGAAGGCGCAAGGTAAACGCCTTGATCGAGCATTTTGTGGAAGAACACTTTGAATTTTTCGGTATCACATTTCATGACTTCTGCATAAGAGGTAACTTGTTTTTGGTCAGTGAAGAAAAGACCAAACATTCCGCCTACATGATTAATCACGAATGGCACATTGTGTTTTTTAGCTAATGCTTTTAAGCCATCACAAAGTTTTGTAGTTAATTCTGCAAGGTGTTTTTCGTTACCTGCTTTTTTCAATTCAGTTAAACAGGCTAAACCTGCAGCCATTGCAATCGGGTTGCCTGAAAGGGTGCCCGCTTGGTAAACCGGACCGGTCGGTGCAAGGTGTTGCATAATCACTTTTTTACCGCCCACTGCACCCACAGGCATACCGCCGCCAATGACTTTACCTAATGTGGTGAGATCTGGTGTGACACCATAATAAGCTTGTGCACCTGCAAGTGAAACACGGAAACCTGTCATGACTTCGTCAATAATGAAAAGTGCACCATATTGATCACAAATTTCACGAATACCTTGTAAGAATCCTTCTTTTGGTGGAACGCAGTTCATGTTGCCTGCGACAGGTTCAATAATCACACAAGCGATATCATTAGGGAATTCTTCAAATAGTTTTTTAACAGAATCAAGATTGTTATATTCTGCTGTTAAAGTGTGTTTTGCAAAGTCTTCAGGTACACCTGGTGAGCTTGGTTGACCAAGTGTTAATGCGCCTGATCCTGCTTTTACTAAAAGTGAATCAGAATGGCCGTGGTAACAACCTTCAAATTTTAAGATTTTGCTTCTATTGGTATAACCACGCGCGAGACGAATTGCAGTCATAGTTGCTTCAGTACCCGAACTCACCATACGAACCATTTCAATAGATGGCACAATTTCACAGACTAATTCTGCTAAATCAATTTCAGAGGGGGTTGGCGCACCAAAGCTCAAACCATTCTGAGCTGCTTTTAATACGGCATCTAAAATAGCAGGGTGGTTGTGACCTAAAATCATAGGTCCCCAAGAACCTACATAATCGATATATTGTTTGCCTTCAGTATCGTAAATATAAGCGCCTTTGGCTTTTTGAATAAATACAGGTGTACCACCTACGCCTTTAAAGGCACGAACGGGGGAGTTTACACCACCAGGAATAACTTCTTGTGCACGAGAGAAAAGTGCGGTTGATTTCGTCATAATTTTAATCCTTATATTAATAGTAAGCATATTGTACTAAAAAACTGAATTTGAGAAAAATCTTTGTGTGCTGATTTTTCTTTATGTTATCCTTTGCAAAAAAATTTTTAGGATAAAAACTATGCTAAGTCTTCTCGTCACTTTTTTAGGGGCATTGTTAACCTTAATTGTCATGCGACCAATTGCTAATAAAATTGGTTTGGTTGATAAACCGAATTATCGTAAACGTCACCAAGGTGCGATTCCGCTCATTGGCGGTGTTTCTCTTTTTATGGGAAACCTTTGCTATTATTTAATGGAGTGGGATCAACTTCGTTTACCTTATCTTTATATATTCAGTATTTTTGTTCTACTGGCAATTGGTATATTAGATGACCGCTTCGATATTAGTCCCTTCTTGCGTGCAGGGATTCAAGCAGTGCTTGCGATTTTAATGATCGACTTAGGTAATGTTTATTTAGATCATTTAGGTCAAATCCTCGGACCATTCCAATTAACACTTGGTTCTATTGGGTTGATTATTACCGTATTTGCGACAATTGCGATTATTAATGCCTTTAATATGATTGATGGTATCGATGGATTATTGGGGGGATTATCTATTGTTTCATTTGCTGCTATTGGTATCTTGATGTTCCGTGATGGACAGATGGATATGGCATATTGGAGTTTTGCCTTAATTGTCGCGATTTTGCCTTATCTATTATTAAATTTAGGCATTCCATTAGGACCAAAATATAAAGTGTTCATGGGCGATGCAGGAAGTACTTTAATTGGTTTTACTATTATTTGGATTTTGCTTTTAAGTACGCAAGGAAAAGGACATCCAATGAATCCAGTGACCGCACTTTGGATTATTGCTGTTCCTTTAATTGATATGGTGGCAATTATTTATCGTCGCTTACGTAAAGGAAAAAGTCCATTCAGACCAGATCGCTTACACGTACATCACTTAATGGTTCGTGCAGGATTAACGTCTCGCCAAGCCTTTTTATTAATTACTTTATTTGCGGCAATTTGTGCTGCAATTGGGATCTTAGGTGAGATTTTCTATATTAATGAATGGGCAATGTTCATTGCGTTTATCGTGCTATTCTTCCTTTATGCTTATTCAATTACAAAAGCATGGAAAATTACTCGATGGGTACGAAGAATGAAACGTCGAGCACGCCGTAATAAACAATAAACTAAATAAAGAGGATAGCAATTTGTTATCCTTTTTTACTGTTTAGCACTAAAAATAGACGAATAAATAATAAATTCTATACAAATTGAACAAAAATTTATCTTTTGATATTTTTTTTCAAAAAAGTGCTAGACAAGGTATTGGGAAATCATTAATATACGCCCCTGCAACGACGCAGTAACGCGTTCGTAGCTCAGTTGGATAGAGCGTTGGCCTCCGGAGCCAAAGGTCGCAAGTTCGAATCTTGTCGAGCGCGCCAGAAAGTCAATGCGATGAACAACTAATCAATGGTGGCTATAGCTCAGTTGGTAGAGCCCTGGATTGTGATTCCAGTTGTCGTGGGTTCGAATCCCATTAGCCACCCCATCTTCTCTTAATTGAGAAATCTGACGGCGAGTAGCGCAGCTTGGTAGCGCAACTGGTTTGGGACCAGTGGGTCGTAGGTTCAAATCCTATCTCGCCGACCAATTTATTTTTTGCTCTTTAACAATATATCAGACAATCTGTGTGGGCACTTGTTGATTGACTTGTTTTAAAAATATTTTTTAATTTTGAAGTCTTAATAGGT
>JAGZXE010000034.1:0-15818 GCA_018378615.1 Parahaemophilus parainfluenzae | reverse complement strand
GTATAAGTAGGCATTGCCACGTTACCGCTGCTTTCAACTAATGTATGTTTTAATTGGCCATAAGGTTCAACTTCAATTGCGCTACCACTTTGGTTCACAATTTCAAAGTTAACACCTACATCATAGCTATCGCGTTTTAATACAAAGATTTTACGATAAGTGACACCATCTTTTTCAAATGTTAGTGGTACAGAAAGTTCATTTTGACCTTCTGCTAATTTGAAATTATCACCCGTAACTTGATATTGCGCGCGACCTGCTTTTGTATCGATCCCGTTTTTACCGATTAAGCCGCTTTGTGCAATGTAAACATGCTCGTTTGTATCTTTTAATAAAACGAAAGGTTCTTTTGAATTTAATTCTGCATCATATTTTAATAATTCAGAACTGATTACATCACCACCTAATGTATCCACTTTCAAACGGAATACATCATTTTCTAATGTAATAATGTGACCTTTGGTTTGTGAGTCTGCCACTACTTCGGCAGATGAAGAAGAACTTGCCGGTACATCAGAAGAGGCGGTTGTTGTTTGTTCCGTGGTCTGTTGTTGAACCGGTGGATTTTTATCAAGTTGCCATTGCTGATAAACAAGGAAAGAAATAAAGAGTAGTGCAAGCACTAATAGGCTACGTCTTGAGTCCATTATTTTTTCTCATCGTTATTATTAATCTTTTTCGGCGGAACAGGATCGAATCCACCGGCGCTTAAGGGGTGACATTTTAATACACGTTTTAGCGTAAGCCAACTACCTTTTAACAATCCATGTGTTTTTAACGCCTCAATACCATAACAAGAACAGGTTGGCACAAAACGACAACGGGGCCCGATTAAAGGGCTAATCGCTACTTGATAAAACTTAATTAAAGCGATGAGGATTTTTGTGCCAAACGAATGTGACGTGCCCATAATTTATCCAAAGTTTGTAAAAACGTTTTATTATCAAGCTGACCAATGCCACGTTTCGCCACAAAGACAAAGTCACAAGAAGGCAAATTATGTTGGGATAAACGAAAACTTTCACGAACTAAACGTTTGATACGATTACGATCATGCGCTCGTTTAAGATGTTTTTTAGCCACAGTTAAACCTAAGCGTGGATGCTCAAGATTATTTTTGCGTGCGAGAACGGTAATTTCAGGGGTGCTTGCTCGAAACGGTTGTTCGAAGACATTTTTGAATTGAGTGGGAGTTAACAATCGTAACTCCCGAGAGAAGTTTAGCTTAATCACTAAAAACGGTGATTATGCAGATAAACTCTTACGACCTTTAGCACGACGACGAGCTAAAACTTGACGGCCGTTTTTAGTTGCCATACGAGCACGGAAACCGTGAGTACGGCTACGTTTTAATACAGAAGGTTGAAATGTACGTTTCATTGTAATCTACCTAAATCAAAATGGTTTACTGTTTTGATATTCAAAACACAACAAGGGTTATAAAAAATAGACCGCAATTTTAATCATAAATTGGGCTTTCGTCAAATAAGAAAAGAGAAAATTCCGAAATAATCTTCCGTTTCTTCTAAAATCGTGGGGATTATACGGATTTTGGGCAAAATCTCAAGCAACCTTTTTGTCTTTTTTTGATGAGCAACAGAAGATCTTTTGCCTAAATTATTGTAAAATTCTCTTCGATTTTTAACCGCACTTTTGCGGCTTTTATTTTATACGCATATAACATAAGGATAATTTATCGTGAGCCTTTCTACCCTATGGCAAGATTGCTTATCTCAACTACAAGATCAGGTTTCCCCGATGGATCTCAGTACTTGGTTACGCCCACTACAAGCGGATGTAATCGCGCAAGATCAAGTGGTGTTATATGCGTCAAATATGTTTGTGAAAAGCTGGGTAGAAAATCATTATTTGGCTCAAATTCATCAAATTTGCCAAGCCCTTGCTAAAAATCCAAATTTACAAATTATCGTAAAAGAAGGGGTAAAACCTGCACCAAAAGCAATTGAACCAGCCCCGAGTCAATCATCTAATCATCAAGAAAGTGCGGTGAGTTTTCAGCAAGAGTCTGATGCGTCAACTAAATTTGAATCACACCTAAATCGTAAACATTTATTTGAAAACTTTGTTGAAGGTAAATCAAACCAACTCGCCCGTGCCGTAGGTCAAAAACTCGCTCTCGCACCAGGTGAACCAACAGCAAACCCATTCTTTTTATATGGGGGTACAGGTTTAGGTAAAACCCACTTATTACACGCAATCGGTAATGGTATTTTAGCGAATAAACCGAACGCTCGCGTGCTTTATATCCATGCTAATAACTTTATGCAGCACATGGTCAAAGCGATGCGTGATAATAAGATGGATCAATTCAAAAAATTCTATCGTTCCCTAGATGCATTATTAGTGGATGATATTCAATTCTTTGCAGAGAAAGAAAAAACACAAGAAGAATTTTTCCATATTTTCAATAATTTATTTGAAACTGGCCGTCAAATTATTTTGACCTCTGACCGCTATCCAAAAGAAATTGAGAAAATTGAAGAACGTCTAAAATCTCGTTTCGGTTGGGGTTTAACCACTGCGATTGAACCACCTGATTTAGAAACTCGTGTTGCAATTTTGCTGAAAAAAGCAGAAGAACATAATATGGAGCTACCAGAAGAAGTGGCATTCTTTATTGCCCAACGCTTACGCACCAATGTTCGTGAATTAGAAGGCGCATTAAACAGAGTGAAAGCGATGCAAGACTTCAAAGGTGGTCACATTGATATTGATTTTGTACGTGACACATTAAAAGATATTCTTGCCTTACAAGAACGTTTGGTCACCATTGAAAACATTCAGAAAGTCGTGGCAGAATACTATCGAATTAAAGTGGCGGATTTAAAATCAAAAAGCAGAGCAAGATCAGTCACTCGTCCACGCCAAGTTGCAATGGCGTTAGCAAAAGAATTAACCAATAAAAGCTTACCGGAAATTGGCCGTGCCTTTGAACGCGACCACACGACAGTTTTAAATGCTTGTCGTGAAGTGCCAAAATTCCGTGAAAAAGACAGCAGTATTCAAGAAGATTGGGCGAATTTAATTCGCACATTATCTGCATAAGGAGCCAATGATGCAATTTAGCATTTCAAGAGAAAATCTATTAAAACCCTTACAGCAAGTTTGTGGCGTATTAAGCAATCGTCCGAATATCCCTGTATTAAACAACGTATTATTACAAATTGAAGATAACCGTTTAACGATTACAGGTACAGACCTTGAAGTTGAGCTTTCTAGCTATACTCAACTTTCTTCTTCAACCGCCGATGGTGCATTCACCATTCCGGCTAAAAAATTCTTGGATATTTGCCGTACATTATCAGATGAATTTGAAATTACCGTTACCTTTGAAGAAGATCGCGCAATTGTAGAGTCTGGTCGCAGTAAGTTTAACCTCACTACTCTACCTGCTGAAGAATATCCAAATCTGACGGATTGGCAATCTGAAGTGGATTTTGCCTTACCGCAAAGCACCTTGCGTCGCTTAATTGAAGCAACCCAATTTTCAATGGCAAACCAGGATGCCCGCTATTTCTTAAACGGCATGAAATTTGAAACGGAAGGTAATTTATTACGTACTGTTGCAACTGACGGTCACCGTCTTGCCGTTTGTACGATCGAATTAGATCAAGATCTGCAAACCCATTCAGTTATTCTCCCTCGCAAAGGTGTATTAGAACTGAATCGTTTATTAGAAAGCAGTGACGAACTTGCTCGTTTGCAAATTGGTACTAATAATCTTCGTATTCACTTAAACCACATTGTGTTTACCTCAAAACTCATTGATGGTCGTTTCCCTGATTACCGTCGTGTATTACCACGTAATGCAACGCGTATCGTAGAAGGTAACTGGGAAACCTTAAAACAAGCCTTTGTACGTGCTTCGATTCTTTCAAATGAACGTGTACGTAGCGTGCGTTTAAACTTAAGTGAAAACCAACTTAAAATTACCGCCTCTAACCCTGAACACGAAGTGGCAGAAGAAATCGTGGATGTGAACTACCAAGGCGAAGAAATGGAAGTGGGCTTTAATGTGACTTACATTTTAGATGTATTGAACGCCTTAAAATGCCAACAAGTACGTATTCGCCTCACTGATGCGTCATCAAGCTGCTTAATTGAAAACAGTGAAGATGCAAGCGCAGAATACGTCATTATGCCAATGCGCCTCTAAGAATAATGGCCATTTCCCGCTTAATTGTTGAAAAATTTAGAAATTTAAATGCCGTGGATCTTGAATTTGATCACGGCTTTAACTTTTTAGTCGGCAATAACGGCAGCGGAAAAACGAGCTTATTAGAAGCCATTTTTTATCTCGGACATGGACGCTCTTTCAAAAGTGCGGTCACAAATCGCATTATTTCTTACGACGAACCTCATTTCACGCTTTTTGGCCAAATTCAAGAAAGCCAGCATCAATGGTCTGTTGGCTTACAAAAACTTCGTCAAGGTAATACTATTGCGAAAATAAATGGTGAAGACGGTAATAAAATTGCCGATCTCGCTCACCTTTTACCCATGCAATTGATTACGCCAGAAGGGCTGACCCTACTAAATGGTGGACCTAGTTTTCGACGCGCTTTTTTAGATTGGGGCTTATTCCACCACCATAATAGTTTCCATTCCTCTTGGGTCGCATTAAACCGCTTATTAAAACAGCGAAATGCCGCATTAAGTCAAAATCAGTCTTATTCTGCAATAAAAATATGGGATATTGAATTAGCTAAATTAGCCCATCAAGTGAGTGATTGGCGTGCTGAATATGCTGAAGCCTTACGCCCAGAAATTGAAAAAACCTGCCAGTTATTTTTACCTGAATTAGAGATTACTGTCAGCTTTCATCAAGGCTGGGAGAAAGAGACAGAATATGGTGAATTATTGGCGCAAAACTTTGAGCGAGACAAAGCCATTGGCTATACGGTTTCTGGTCCACAAAAAGCGGATTTCCGCTTTAAAGCCAATGGACTCCCCGTAGAAGATGTGCTCTCTCGTGGTCAATTAAAATTATTGATGTGTGCGCTACGTTTAGCGCAAGGTGAACATTTAATGATTCAAAAACAGCGTCATTGCATCTTCCTAATTGATGACTTTGCCTCAGAGTTGGATCAACATAAACGAGCCTTGCTTGCGGAACGCTTGCAACAAAGTGGATCTCAAGTCTTTGTTACTGCCATCACTCAAGGTCAACTCAAAGAGATGCAAGTGGGAAAAGGAAAATTGTTCCAAGTGGATACCGGTAAGATCACCGTACTACAGTCATAAAAAATAATCCGATCTGTTTAAAGATCGGATTACGTTTAAAACAATACTATTTTTGACCGCACTTTAGTTTGGTTTCCATTCGCCGTTCAATACGGTACCAATCACGTCATAATCTTTTGTGAATACCGCCAAGTTAGCCACCTTACCCGCTTCAACTGAGCCTAAACGATCATCTGCACCGATTGCTCTCGCAGGGTAAAGGTTACTCATGCGAATCGCCTCTGCTAATGGAATTTCTACATACTCTACAGCATTCTTAATAGATTCCATCATGGTAATCGATGCACCCGCAATCGTACCATTTGCATCGTAGCAACGACCTTCTTTCACATAAATTGGTTTTCCTACAAAAGTGAAAGTTTCCAATTCAGGTGGTGCACCTGCAGCAGCAAGAGAATCGGTTACAATGCAAAGTTTGTCACCTTTCGCTTTTTTATCTAAACGAACGTTACCAAAATTCACATGCACGCCATCTACAATAATCCCCGTGTAAACATCGGAGTCTAACACTGCGCCAACTACGCCCATCGCACGTCCTGAGCTGATCGGCGACATCGCATTGTGTAAGTGAGTCGCGAAGGTCGCACCTTTATGAAAGGCAGCTTTAGCCACTTCATAAGTTGCATTAGAATGGCCAATAGACACGATAATGCCTGCTTTCACAAAATCAGGAATATATTGCACCGTTGGGTTTTCAGCGGCAATTGTCAGTTTAGTGATGACATCCGCATTATCACATAAGAAATCTTTCATCTCAGGCGTCGCTTCACGGATATATTCCGGGCGATGTACGCCTTTTTTCTCTAAGCTCAAATAAGGGCCTTCGATATGTAAACCAAGCGCTTGATTTTTATGCTTATTCAAATACTCTCGCATGATACTTACTGCGCGTTTGATATCTTCATCCGGTGCGGTAATAAACGTTGGTAAGAAACTAGTACAGCCTGATTTCAAATTAGTCGCTTGCATAATTTCTAATGTTTCTACGCTTGTTTGATCGTTAAACATCACGCCACCACAACCGTTTAATTGCAGATCAATAAAGCCTGCTGTGAGATTATGACCTTGTAAATCAATGGTTTTAATCCCACTTTCTAATTCGCTTTGTGGAATAACAGATTGAATATATTCCCCTTCAATAACCACTGCATAATCTCTTAACACCTCATTTTTGGTGTAGATTACGCTGTTAATTAATGCATACTTCATCATACCTTCCTAAAATCAAATTAAAATTAACCGCACTTATAACACACTATGAATCGCACGACCTTCCAATTCAGTAAAATATTTCACTGTTTTCACTTTTAATTCTTGCAGAGCGGGCTCATCACATACTAAAACAAAATGGCGATGGAGCTGTAAGGCACTTACCGTCCAAAGGTGATTAATACTGCCTTCTACCGCAGCTTGCACGGCTAAGGCTTTATTATGGCCTGTTGCTAAAATCATCACTTCTTCTGCATCAAGTAATGTACCCACGCCGATTGTTAAAGCATATTTTGGTACTTGATTTACATCGTTATTAAAGAAACGAGAATTCGCAATAATGGTATCTGGCGTTAAGGTTTTAATACGGGTTCGCGAACTTAAAGAAGACGCTGGTTCATTAAAGGCAATATGGCCATCAACACCTACGCCGCCCATAAATAAATGAATTTTACCGTAAGATTTAATTTTTTCTTCATAACGACGACATTCTTCATCATGGTCATCAGTGTTACCATTCAAAATATTGATATTTTGCGGTTGAATATCAATATGTTTAAAGAAATTATTATGCATAAAACTGTGATAGCTTTCTGGATGTTCTTTTGGCAAACCCACATATTCATCCATATTAAAGGTCACCACATGTTTAAAACTCACTTCTTCCGCTTGATTTAATTTAATCAATTCTTGATAGGTCTTAAGTGGTGTACTGCCTGTTGGTAAACCTAATACAAAAGGACGTTCTGCGGTAGGTTTAAAATGATTAATTCGATCAGCAATATGACGCGCCGCCCAACGGCTGACTTGTTGTTCATTATTCAGAGGAATGAGACGCATAATAACCTTCCTTATCAGTACCACACTGACATTCTTTCCTACCCACTATAGAGGGAGGAAAGAAGTAAGTGCGGTCACTTTTCCATTAATTTATAAATATTTTGCTTTTAACTCTTTCGCTTTTGCTAATTGCTCTGGTGTTGCTTTCGCTGTCATTGGCTCACGGCAATAACCAGCATCCACACCATCTAGTTTCAATAACTCTTTGATAGTGAGATATAAGCCATTCGCTAAAATGCCTTCGATAAGGTCATTGGTCACGTGTTGAACTTGAAGCGCATCAGCCAATTTACCTTGTTTGGTTAATTCAAAGATTTGTCTTGCACGCACACCGTTTACGTTGAATGTACTACCAATTGCACCATCTACACCAAGAGATACTGCCGGCACCATCATTTCATCAAAACCAGCCCAAATGAGGTGATTTGGATAAGCTTTTTTCAAGCGTTCTAATAGATAGAAATCCCCTGCGGTAAATTTCACACCTAGCACTTTCGGGTTTTTATAAAGTTCGCCGAATTGCTCAATCCCCATATTCACGCCTGTTAAGAACGGAATTGAGTACACAATCATGTTATTGCCTGTTTCAGCAATGATAGTGTCATAGTAATGTTTGATTTCAGGGAAGCTGAATTTATAGTAGAACGGGGTTACTGCAGAAAGACTGTCATAGCCTAATTCCGTTGCATATTTACCTAATTCCACTGCTTCATGTAAGTTCACACTACCCACTTGTGCGATTAGCGCGACTTGGTCTTTTGCTTCATCTTTCGCAATACGGAAAATTTGTTTTTTCTCTTCCGTAGAAAGCATAAAGTTTTCACCTGTTGAGCCGCCTACATATAAACCATCAATTTTCATCTTATCAATGTTATAGCGAATAATCTCGCGTAAGCCTTTTTCATTGATAGAGCCATCTTCATTGAATGATACTAATAACGCACTAAAAATACCTTTTAAGTTACGCATTTTTCTCTCCTATTTAATACGTTGTTCTAAAATGACATTTAATGTTTTTTGCTTTATTTTGACCGCACTTTCCTGCGATGCCTGTACCAATAAAGCATAAATCAAATCTAATACAAATAATTGAGCAATCTTCGTGCCAATAGAGTCGCCTTGTAGCTTGCCTTGCTTATTGCCATTCACTAAAACAAGATCGGCATATTCTGTGATGGGTGAACGCAAACTGTGCGTAATCGCAATGGTTTTGGCGCCATTTTCTTTGGCGATTTTCATGGTATGAGTGGTTTCTTGAGAATAACCAGAATGGCTCAAACCAATTGCCACATCTTTTTTCGTCAATAAAGATGCCTGCATATACATAAAATGGTTGTTACCTGTCGCATCGACTTGCACACCGATACGCATCAGTTTATTTTTGGCATCTTCCGCGGTAATACCAGATGTACCCACACCAAATAAGAAAACACGATTCGCTTGTTGAATAGCTTTTACTGCCTCTTCCAACTGCTCAAAATCTAATAAATTAATGGTTTCATCCATCACGTTATTGATGGCAGATTTCAGCTTATGTGCAATATTCAATGAGTTGTCAGAATCGGTAATATCTGAATCTAATACGGTATTATCTTTGCCATCTTTCGTCGCAAGCTCGATGGATAATTCCAATTTAAAATCACTGAAGCCTTTAAAGCCGAGAGTGCGACAAAAACGCACAAAGGTTGCTTCCCCGACTTCTAAATGGGCGGCAATTTCAGCTAAAGGCGCTTGCACTGCAAGATCAGGATTCAATAAAATTGCATCCGCAATTTTCTTTTCCGTCTTCGTTAAACTGCGATACAACGAGCTGATGGTATTTAAAATATTGCCGTTTTTAGCCATAAACCACTCCCGTATTTTTTGCTTGTAATAAGCAATCTTTTACCCAGTACGCCGCACCAATCAAGCCTGCATCTTGTCCAAATTGAGCACTTTCTAATTCGCAGTGATAAACAGCGGGAAGTTCACTTAATAAAGATTGAACCAACGGTAAATAACCTTCCGCCAACCCGACACTACCGCCCACCACGACCTTTTGCATGTCTAATCCAATCTTCAAATCCGCAATTAAATTCGCAATAGCTTGGGCTGAACGAGTCACAAGTGCAGTCGCTTTTTCATCATTTTGACGGAAACGCGCAAAGACTTCTTTCGGATCACAAGGCTCATCCCACTGAGAAGAAACCGCTTCAATCGCGCGACCAGATGCAATGGCTTCAACACAACCACGGCGACCACATCCACAAACGGGGCCATTAGGATCGGCTAAAGTATGACCAATATGTCCTGCTATGCCATTTGGCTCAGTAAGTAAACGATGATTTAAAATTAAATTAAGTGCGGTCAGAATGCCTTGATTAATAATGCCCGTTGAAGCAACGGCGACATAATCAAACTGCCCTTCATATTCTTTTAACAACTGAGCAAGGGTTTGATGCATCGCTTGCGCAGCATCATCTTGTGGCGTGGAAATCTGTTTTCGCTGTTGAATTTCACCATTTTTCACTATAGCAGAAGCGATTTTCGTGCCACCAATATCTAATGCCAAACAACGCTGTAATGTCTGACCACTATCCACTGTTAATGACATATCTTCTTCCTTTATTTTTTTGCTGAATGAATGGCTTCTGTAAACCAACTTACGATATGCTCTAAACGAGTTAATGCAGAACCTACAGTCACGCAATAAGCACCAATTTCAATGGCCGTTTTCGCCAATTCAGGGGTGTTATAACGTCCTTCCGCCATGACTCGACAGCCTGCTGCTTTCAAATCTTTAACTAATTGATAATCAGGCTCTTCCGGCACAGTGCCACCTGTGTAGCCAGACATCGTACTGCCCACAATATCAAAACCGAGTTTTTGACAGTACAAGCCTTCTTCTAAATTCGAACAATCCGCCATGGCCAAACAGCCTAATTCGTGGATTTTTTTAACCGCACTTTCAATATCTACCGGTCTAGGGCGATTCGTACCATCCACGGCGATAATGTCTGCTCCGGCTTTCGCTAAATCTTCAATATCATGCAAAAACGGGGTAATTCGTACAGGGCTGTCAGGTAAATCACGTTTCACAATACCAATGATCGGTACATTCACAGTAGGGCGTGTTGCTTTAAGATTTTCTACACCCTCAATGCGTAAACCCGCTGCACCACCAATAGCAGAAGCCTGTGCCATGGCTGCCACGATTTCTGGTTTATCCATCGGGCCGTCATCAACAGGCTGACAAGAAGCAATAAGACCAAATTTGATTTTATCTAAGACTTCATTATGTGATAATTTCGACATATAAACTCCTACATTAGACAGTAACACTTGGTTTCCTTTTTGGCTTTCTGAGCATTATAGTAAAACGCAGCAAAGCTTGCACCATAAAAAAAATATTTTTGAAGTGTAATTTCAAAATTTGTGATCGGCTTCTCAATTTTGAGATAAAGTTACCACATTTGTACAAAATATTTTTTTTTACTTTAGAATATGAAGTAATACTTCATTACTATAAATAGGAGAAAAAAATGAATGTGTTAGGTTATGCGCAAAAAATTGGGCAAGCCTTAATGGTACCTGTTGCTGTCTTACCAGCAGCGGCTGTACTGATGGGTATTGGTTATTGGCTTGACCCAGATGGCTGGGGCGCGAACAGTCAACTTGCTGCATTTTTAATTAAATCAGGCGGTGCTATCATCGATAACATGGGCCTGCTTTTTGCCGTTGGCGTTGCTTTCGGTTTATCTAAGGACAAACATGGTTCTGCTGCACTTTCAGGTTTAGTGGGTTACTATGTGGTAACCACTCTACTTTCACCTGGCAGTGTTGCTCAGCTACAACATATCGACGTAAGTGAAGTGCCAGCCGCCTTCGGGAAAATCAATAACCAATTTATTGGAATTTTGATCGGGGTGATTTCGGCTGAACTTTATAACCGCTTCTATCAAGTAGAATTGCCAAAAGCGCTTTCCTTCTTTAGCGGAAAACGTCTTGTGCCAATTGTTGTCTCTTTTGTCATGATGCTTCTCAGCTTCGTATTGCTCTACATCTGGCCATATATTTTCGGCGGTTTAGTGTCATTCGGTGAAAGCATTAAAGACTTAGGCGCAGTTGGTGCAGGTCTTTATGGTTTCTTCAACCGTTTACTCATTCCAGTTGGCTTACACCACGCATTAAACTCAGTATTCTGGTTTGACGTAGCGGGTATCAACGATATTCCAAACTTCTTAGGTGGTGCGAAATCACTTGCTGAAGGTACGGCAACAGTTGGTGTCACTGGTATGTATCAAGCAGGTTTCTTCCCTGTCATGATGTTGCGACAATGCATTGGATCGCAGGCTTCGGTTTCAGTGCGGGTCTCGTGGATATGGTGCTTTCATCACGCAACCCGTTAGCCGTTGAATGGTATATGCTAATCGTACAAGGCTTAGTATTCTTCGTGATTTACTATGCCGTATTCCGTTTTGCAATTAAAGCGTTCAACTTAAAAACATTAGGTCGCACAGAAGAAGCGGAAGAAACCACTACAGCAAAACCAGCAGCGAGCCAATCTCGCGAAGAAAGAGCGGCCAAATTTATTGATGCTTTAGGTGGTGCTGATAACTTCAAAAATATTGATGCTTGTATCACTCGCTTACGTTTAAGCTTAGTCGATCAACACAAAATCAATGAAGAACAGCTTAAGTCTCTTGGTGCAAAAGGTATCGTGAAAATTGGTAACGATGGCTTACAAGTGGTTCTTGGACCTGAAGCTGAACTTGTGGCAGAAGGGTGGTGGAACTAAGCAGAATTGGTCTTAACAGCAAGTGGCTTACTGCATCGCATCCCTGCGGGATTTCTACCTAGCCCACCATAGATTTAAAGCATCTCTGGGGTTCCAGTCTGCGATATAAAATTAAAAGATTAAGTATCTTTTAAAAGCCACTTATTATATTCAGGAGACCAATCCTGACTTCCAAACAAACCACGTTGGAAGGCAGTATTATGATAGAAGTCTTCCGCAATTTTGTCAATTAAGATATTGCACTAAAAGAAGTATTTTTTCGCTTTTCGTATAAAAATTAACAAAGACATTTCAACTATCACATCAATGTAACAAAAACAAAATAACCGTCTGATTAGAGACGGTTATTTTTGCTATCTTGTGCCAAAAAGGCCAAGTTAGTCACTTGTCGAGATGTATTTTGCAAGCGTTTTGATAACTGAGAAGTAAGGAACATTAAAATCTCAGGATTAATTTGGATAAGCTGACGATATTTTTTATAGGAAATTTCTGCAATTTCACAAGGGGTTTTCGTTTTCACCCAAGCAGAACGTTTCGAACCTTCATCAAATAAACCCGCTTCACCAAAAAATTGTCCGGCACCTAAATAAGATAAAATCATCTCTTTGCCTTCATCATCTTTCGATGAAACCATCACGGTTCCTTTAATTAAGAAATATAAAATATTGGCATCTTCCCCTGCATGAATTAAGGTTGATTTTGCCGGATATTTATGTAAATGACAGTGAGTAAGGAACCAATCCAGAGCAGGATCACGTTGCTGATCATCATCCTGCGGCTTTTGTTCTTCTAATAATTCGACATTTTCTGGCAATTCTTGCCACGGAATAATCATATATTTATCAACTAAAGTCAATTAAGCAAAAAGCGGTTCAAGAAAACGCCACTGCTGTTCAAAACTTTGATTAGCACCTAAACGGAAGTTTGTACGAACATAACGCATAAACTGCCCTTCACAAAGTGTCACTAAATGCCCCGCAATGATTCGTTCGTCCACGTTAAAACCCCGCCCTTCGCGTAATTTTCGCATTTGTAAAATATTCACAAATTGCATTTCAAGACGATCAAAAAATTGGGCGACACGAGCCTGTAAAAGTGGCTCTTCAAACATCAATGCATGTCCCGTTAAAATACGTGTTAAACCTGGGTTTTTACGCGCAAAGTCGAGAATCATCTGCATAATGTCACGCACACGATTCATCGTATTGGTTTCATTGCGAATCGATGTGGTAATACGGCTAAATAAATTCGCTTCGATATTATCGATCAACGCTTCAAACATTTTGGTTTTACTTGGGAAGTAACGATAAAGTGCCGCTTCTGACACCCCCACTTCTTCCGCCAAACGCGCCGTTGTCATCCGCTCCATTCCGCGTTCAGAATGCAGCATATGGGTAAGCACCGTCAACACTTGTTGACGACGTTCTTTTACCGTGCGTTTTTCAATTTTTGGCGGTTTGATTTCCGCAGCAATCTCATCAACTTCAACGAGAGATAATTGTTCTACCATAGTTTATTTTTTACCTGAATGACCAAAACCGCCTTCACCGCGTTCAGTTTCGGTAAATTCACTAACAATATTGAATTCCGCTTGTACTACCGGCACAAACACTAATTGTGCAATACGATCGCCGACTTCAATTTTGAACGGTTCATGGCCACGATTCCATACCGAAACCATTAATGGACCTTGGTAATCTGAATCAATTAAGCCCACTAAGTTACCTAATACGATACCGTGTTTATGACCTAAACCCGAACGAGGCAGAATCACTGCTGCAAGGTTCGGATCGGCAATATAAATTGAAAGTCCTGTTGGGATAAGTTTGGTTTCGCCTGGTTGAATTTCAATGCCCTCTTCAAGCAATGCACGTAAATCCAAACCTGCTGAACCTTCGGTTGCATAGGTTGGTAAAGGAAATTCGTTGCCAATACGGCTATCTAAAATTTTTACATCAATTTTTTTCATGCTTATTTATCCTTTAAAAGAAATATGTCATACAAAAGTGCGGTCACAAAATCTAACGAATTTTGAGCCTATTTTACTTGTGATAATGCTCAACAATTTCTGTGACTAACACTTCTGCCAATTTATTTTTATCTGCTAACGGCAACACTTTTTCGCCTGCTTTCCAAAAGATCTGCAAAGCATTTTGATCTTGTCCGAATACTTGCCCACCCGATACATCATTGGCACAAATCATATCTAAATTTTTGCGTTGAAGTTTGCTCTTCGCATATTCAGCGACATTTTGCGTTTCAGCCGCAAAGCCTACAACAAACGGACGATCTTTTTCTAAACAAGCCACACTTGCGATAATGTCTGGATTTTTCACCAATTTAAGGGAAAGCTCATCGTTATCATTGGTTTTCTTAATTTTTTGATCAGCGACTTCCGCGACTCGATAATCGGCCACTGCGGCACAGCCAATAAAGATACGATTTTTGACCGCACTTTCAAGGGAAGCTTGCCACATTTCATGGGCAGTTTTCACGCGTTGGACCTGCCGTAATGGTAACGCTTAAATCGGTTAAATCTTGGTAAACGGCAAAAAGTGATTGAAGCGATTCAAAGATTTCAGCGGGTTCTGACATTCTGCCCGCGCCCACATCACCACAAGCTTGAAAGCCACTATTTGGCCCCACAAAGTGAATACCTCGCGCAGAAAGAGCGGTTAAATTTTGTTGTGTAATCGCCTGATGATACATCTGTTGATTCATCGCTGGCGCGAGCAAAATAGGCGCACTTGTCGCAAGACAAATCGTACTTAGTAAATCATTTGCCATTCCAACAGTTAAACGCGCAATAAAATCGGCACTGGCTGGTGCAATGACAATCGCATCAGCCCATTTAGCCAGCTCAATATGCCCCATGGCTAATTCGGCTTGAGGATCAAGTAAAGATTGAGAAACTGCATTGCCTGAAATGGCTTGTAACGTTAAAGGCGTGACAAATTCAGCGGCGGCAGGTGTTAAAGCCACTCGAACTTCTGCGTTAGATTTGCGTAATAAACGAATAAACTCAATGGTTTTATAGGCGGCTATGCCCCCTGTAATCCCGACAACAATACGCTTTCCGCTCAAGCTCATTTGCTACTCCGCTACAACTTAATAGAATGGATATGTTTTGTGTGTTAGTACTTAACAACTTAAGGTCGCCTATTTTACTTCAAATTTCACCAATAAAAAATTTTATTTTTGTGATCGCTGTTCCAAAAATAAAACAGACTTCTCGCAAAGATTCAAAACATCATGAAAATTGACCGCACTTTTTTCTTTTCATCATATTAATATGCAAACAAACTCTCCTTTAATGCCTCGCGAAAAATTGTTGAAATTCGGTGTTGAAGCCCTAGAGGATCACGAATTACTTGCTATTTTCTTACGCACTGGGATTAAAGGTTGCCCTGTCATGGAATTATCACATAGCGTGCTGCAACATTTTGGATCCCTTCGAGCCTTATTAAGTGCTGATAAAGAAGCCTTTTGCAAAGTAAAAGGATTAGGCATTACGCAGTTTATCCAACTACAAGCCACCACAGAAATGACCAAACGCTATCTCAAGCAAGAATTACTGATAGAGCATGTATTTAGCGACACATCCACGGTAAAACTTTATCTTCAAGCAGAGCTTCATCACGAAGAACGTGAAATTTTTATGGTGTTATTTTTAGATAATCAACATCGTTTGATTAAAAAAGAGCGGTTATTTTTAGGCACAATTAAT
>JAGZXE010000033.1:0-33782 GCA_018378615.1 Parahaemophilus parainfluenzae | reverse complement strand
TTCACCGCACTTGAAAGCCAAATCGTTCGTGGCCGTATCATTGCAGGTGAACCACGTATTGATGGTCGTACCGTTGATACCGTTCGTGCATTAGATATTTGTACTGGTGTATTACCACGTACTCACGGTTCTGCAATTTTCACCCGTGGTGAAACACAAGCATTAGCCGTTGCAACATTAGGTACTGAACGTGATGCACAAATCATTGATGAATTAACAGGTGAACGTCAAGATCACTTCTTATTCCACTACAACTTCCCTCCATACTCTGTAGGTGAAACCGGTATGATTGGCTCACCAAAACGTCGTGAAATCGGTCACGGTCGTTTAGCAAAACGCGGTGTAGCGGCTGTTATGCCAAGCCTTGCAGAATTCCCGTATGTAGTGCGTGTTGTATCTGAAATCACTGAATCTAACGGTTCTTCTTCTATGGCATCTGTATGTGGTGCATCTTTAGCATTAATGGATGCGGGTGTTCCAATCAAAGCCGCTGTTGCAGGTATCGCAATGGGCTTAGTGAAAGAAGAAGAGAAATTTGTGGTTCTTTCAGATATTTTAGGTGATGAAGACCACTTAGGTGATATGGACTTCAAAGTGGCCGGTACACGTGAAGGTGTCACTGCACTTCAAATGGACATCAAAATTGAAGGTATCACCCCTGAAATTATGCAAATTGCATTAAACCAAGCAAAAGGTGCACGTATGCACATTCTTGGTGTAATGGAACAAGCAATCCCTGCACCTCGTGCAGATATTTCTGACTACGCGCCGCGTATTCACACCATGAAAATTGATCCGAAGAAAATCAAAGATGTTATCGGTAAAGGTGGTGCAACTATCCGTGCATTAACTGAAGAAACTGGTACTTCTATCGATATCGATGATGATGGTACAGTGAAAATTGCTGCAGTAGATAGCAGTGCAGCGAAAAATGTGATGGCACGTATAGAAGAAATCGTTGCTGAAGTTGAAGCGGGCGCAATTTACAAAGGTAAAGTGACTCGTCTTGCTGACTTCGGTGCATTCGTCGCTATCGTAGGAAATAAAGAAGGTTTAGTTCATATTTCTCAAATCGCTGAAGAGCGTGTAGAAAAAGTGAGTGATTATCTTCAAGTGGGTCAAGAAGTGACTGTTAAAATAGTTGAAATCGATCGCCAAGGTCGTATCCGCTTAACCATGAAAGATCTTGCACCAAAACAAGAAACTGAAGCAGAATCTGCACCAGCAGAAGAGACTTCTGTAGAACAAGAATAATCTCACAGGGTGTGTAAAAAACCTTACACACCCGTTTTGATTATCAAACTAACTTATAAAACAATGCAATATTTTCGGTTATTCCGTTTTCTAGTTTCATTATTTAGCCTAAGTCTGACTTTATTTATTTCCGGTTGTGTGCAATCGGGAAACGTGTTTGTCGCACCAAATAAAGTCGTACTTGCGGATCAAACGCCGAATACGCACTTTGAACAAGAAGTGATGATTACCCGAATCGGGCAGGTTTTATTAGTTGGTAAAATGAGTAATGAAGAACGGGCGACGCTTCACTTTGAACGTGGCGTTTTATATGATTCCCTCGGTTTATGGGGCCTCGCACGTTATGACTTTACACAAGCCCTTGCGTTACAGCCAAAGATGGCTTCCGTTTATAATTACTTAGGGCTTTACTTACTGCTTGAAGAAGATTACGACAGCGCATTAGAAACCTTTAATGCGGTGTTTGAGTTGGATCCAAGTTATGACTATACCCACCTTAATCGTGGTTTAAATTTTTATTACGTCGAACGCTATAATCTTGCTGAAGACGATTTGATGAAGTTTTACGAAGCCGATACCAAAGATCCCTATCGCGTACTCTGGCTCTATTTGAACGAACAAAAATTAAAACCACAAGAAGCCCATGCTAACCTTGTTGAACGAGCTAAAGGGCTATCTAAGGACTTCTGGGGAACAAATATCGTTCAATACTATTTAGGTAATATTTCTGTGAGTGACTTGCAAGAACGGGCAACTAAATTTGCAGAAAACTCACAACAATATGCAGAAATATTAACCGAAACCTACTTTTATCTAGCAAAACAAAAACTCAATTTGGGGCAAATTGATGAAGCTGCGGCTTTATTCAAACTCGCTATTGCGAATCAGGTATATAACTTTGTTGAGTATCGTTTTGCCGTGTTAGAGCTGATGAAATTGAAACCGGCTCAAACTGACGACGAAAAAGAAGAAAAAAGTGCGGTCACAAAAACTGCTGTTTTTTAGACTTGCCTCTTTCTTGTGTAACAAATAAACCTGAAAGCGAAATTGAGCTTTCCTTACTTACATTCGAGTATTTTAATGACAGACAAAATCACTTTTAATGATTTAGGCTTGCCTGAATTCATTCTAAAAGCCGTTTCTGACCTTGGTTTTGAAACACCTTCGCCAATCCAACAAGCTTGTATTCCTGCTCTTTTAGAAGGCAGAGATGTACTTGGTATGGCACAAACCGGTAGTGGTAAAACTGCCGCATTCTCTTTACCTATTTTGGCAAAAATTGATCCTGCCGCAAAACATCCACAATTATTGGTAATGGCACCAACCCGTGAACTTGCAATTCAAGTTGCTGATGCTTGTGAACACTTCATGAAATATGCAAAAGGCATCAACATCGTGACCCTTTATGGTGGTCAACGTTATGACATTCAATTACGTGCATTAAAACAAGGTGCACAAGTTGTTGTAGGTACCCCAGGCCGTATTTTGGATCATATCCGTCGTAACACATTAGATCTATCTGAATTAAAAGCAATCGTACTTGATGAAGCAGATGAAATGCTTCGCATGGGCTTTATTGATGATGTAGAAACCGTTATGGCTGAATTACCGGAAGAGCACCAAACTGCCCTGTTCTCAGCCACCATGCCTGAACCAATTCGTCGTATCACAAAACGCTTCATGAACAATCCACAAGAAGTGAAAATCAAAGTAAATAACGATAATGCGCCGGATATTGAACAAAATTGTTGGTATGTTCAAGGTTTCCGTAAAAATGATGCGTTATTACGCTTCTTAGAAGTGGAAGAGTTTGATGCAGCCATCATTTTTACCCGTACTAAAACAGGCACACTTGATGTGACCGAATTATTAGAAAAACACGGTTTCCGTGCTGCGGCATTAAACGGTGATATGACTCAGCAATTACGTGAGCAAACCTTAGATCGCTTACGTAATGGTAGCCTTGATATCGTGGTTGCAACCGATGTAGCTGCGCGCGGTATCGATATTGAACGAATCAGCCTTGTAGTGAACTATGACATCCCGCTTGATGCAGAGTCTTATGTTCACCGTATTGGCCGTACCGGTCGTGCTGGTCGTTCTGGTCGTGCATTATTATTCGTTGAACCACGTGAACGCCGTTTACTTCGCAATATCGAACACTTGATGAAAAAACCAATCAATGAAGTTGAATTGCCAAATCATGAAGTGTTGCAAGCCTGTCGTCGTAAAAAATTCCAAGACAAGATTACCAAACAATTGGAACATCATGATCTTGAAATGTATCGTAGCCTATTGGAAGATTTATTTACCGCGGATCAGGATCAAGAAGATATTGCTGCAGCGATGTTGATGTTGCTTCAAGGAAAACAAAAACTGATTCTTCCACCTGATCCTCCGATGGATAAACGTCGTCGTGACCGTCATGATCGCGGTGATCGCCGTGAAAACCCACGTTCAGCTGAACGTCGTGGTGAACGTAAAGGCTACGGCACACCACAGCCGATGGATTTATATCGTATCGAAGTAGGTCGTGCAGATGGTGTAGAAGTGCGTCATATTGTAGGCGCTATTGCCAATGAAGGTGATATTAACAGTCGTTACATTGGCCATATCAAACTTTATGATGACTACTCTACCGTTGAATTACCACAAGGCATGCCAAAAGAATTGCTTCAACAATTCGGTAAAACTCGCGTTTTAAATAAACAAATGCAAATGAGCTTTATGGGCGCAGCACAGTCAGACAATAGACGTGGTGGCAATGACTTTGGTGGAAAAGGTCGTCGTAATGAACGTGGAGACCGAGGCCAAGATCGTTTCCGTGGTGAACGTAATGGCGAACGTCGTCAACGTAAATTTAACGATAAAAATGACCGCACTTTTAATGAACGTGGTCGCCGAGATCGCCAACGTTAATCCTTATTTAACAGCCCCTTGAAGTAAAAGGGGCTTTTTTATTGTCTTAATTCTCGTTACAATCGTCTCTTATCTCAATTTATAAGGTTTATCTATTGAAAGGTCTATTTTTACGTATTATTGCTGCTTTTGCATTATTACTTTGGGCAATTGATATGGTCTTCCCTTGGCAAAAAATTATGCAATCGGAGCAAAACCCTTACACCACAATCAAAAATCGCGGTAGCCTAATTGTCGGCACCATTAACAATCCCATTTACTATTTTATTGGGAATGAAGGCGAATCAGGCTTGGAATACGAATTAGCAAAAAACTTTGCTGATTATTTAGGGGTTCGCTTACAAATTAAAACCTTAGAAAATAACGATCAGCTTTTTAATGAATTAGAGAACAATAATATTGATATCGCCGCTGCGAATCTTTTGTTCCAGCCTCAGCGTGCAGAAAAATTTCAATTAGGACCATCTTACACCTCTGCCTCTTGGCAGCTTGTGTATAAAAAAGGTGAAAATCGCCCGAAAGATTTAGCACAAGTCCAGCAAGAAATTATTATTTCTGCAGGAGAAGACTTAGAAAAATTATTATCCCTTGCACAGAAAAAACTTCCTGCTCTTAAATGGCAGAATAACAAGCAGTTAACCCAAGAGGAATTATTAATTCAAGTAGCGGAAGGCAAAATTCCTTATACCATTGCAAATAGTATTGATGTGGCAGCAGCACAACAAATTCGCCCTAACTTAGCAATTGCATTTGACTTAACAGATGAAATGACCGTACATTGGTATCTTTCTAATAAATCCTATAATGAGCTACAGGCAGGCTTATTGGATTTTATGAATAATGCCATTGAAACGGGATTAATTGATCGTATTGAGGAAAAATATTTCCGCCATATTACTGCCTTTGATTATGTGGATACTCAGGCTTATTTAGAGGCAGTTGAAAAAATTCTGCCTCAATATCAACCGCTCTTTGAAAAATATAAAGGGAATTTAGACTGGCGATTATTAGCTGCTGTAGCCTATCAAGAATCGCATTGGGACCCTTATGCCACCTCTCCAACAGGTGTACGCGGAATGATGATGCTTACCAAAGATACGGCTGTGCGGATGAATATTAATAATCGTACGGATGCCGAACAAAGTATAAAAGCGGGATCGGAATATTTGCATTGGCTACTCGACCAAATGCCAGACAGTATTCCAGAAGAAGATCGAATTTGGTATTCTTTAGCAGCATATAATATGGGATTAGGGCATATTTTAGACGCACGTCGCTTAACCAAAAAATTAGGCGGTAATCCTGATAACTGGTTAGATGTAAAAAATAATCTTCAGCTATTATCGGAAAAGCGCCATTATTCAAACTTAAAATATGGCTACGCTCGCGGCTATGAAGCCTACCAATATGTCGAAAATATTCGCCGTTACATGAATAGTATTGTCAATTATCATCGCGTTCAAGAAAACCAAGCGACTGCAACAGAGTAAGTGCGGTCAGAAAAAGCAACGTTTTATTGAACTCAAAGAAAACAAGGAGAAAAAGATGTTAAAAAGAAAAACTTTTTTAAAGAAAAAAGCATCAAGAGATATCTCTGCCTCACGCAACTTGCGTTTAAGACGCTTAAAACACCGTAAAGCAAAACAATTCCAACGTCATGCGTTACAATTAGTGATTCAAGATATCTAAAAAAGGGCGAACATCATGTTCGCCCTTTTATTTTATTGTTTATTATTAGATATTATTGCTTAATACCACCGAATGCACCACGCGCTTGGTCGGCTTCATTAATGAATAGGCCTGTCATTTCTTGTGCATTTTCACCAAAGAAACCACCTTGGGTTTTTATACCATTCGCATTTCCGGCAAAGCTGTTACCAGAGATCTTACCGCCAAAGTTCATTCCTGGTAGAGCATTTGTTTTTCCTGCAATATTGATATCAATCACTTTTGTAGCAAAATCTGCTGTTGCTGTCATCTCGCTTAGTTCACTATAATTTTGCTCACCATCTTTCTTATAAACAGCACCACCTTTATACTCCACTTGACCTGAAGTTGGAATTTGAGCTACAGCTGTCGGCAAACCTTGTGCAAAGAAATATCGATTCCCCGTTAATGTGTCATAATAGGCACCAAATGCACTAGATTTAAAATTACTATTACTTAAAATCGTTTGTCGTTCTTTACGGAGATTATATTGATCGTCGTATGGCTCAAAACTCTCTGGATCCATCTCTCCCGCTCTTCTTAAAATATTGATATCCACTAATCGACCATTTTCATCCGTAATAGTTAGGTCACGGATATCACGCGCTTGTGGACGAGAGGCCTCATTTTTCTCTCCAACTAAAATACCTCCAGAAATATAATCTGTCATCTCACCGCTAGTGCCACCGAAAATTTTATCACCTAATGATACTTTAGATTTTTCATCTGCAAGCAATTTTTCAAGTTCTTTTAACTTTGTCTCAGTATCTGAAGATGACGTATATGTATACGACCCTTTTGTTCCGGTTTGACTAACTTGGCTTTTGTTAGATTGGTTTTGACTGCCTTCATTACTTGATTTTGAATTTTTACTTTCTGTCTTCTTAGATAACTCAGCTATTTTTTGATTCAAATCGTTTTCGAGTTGGCGAATTTGCTCTGAATTATCAGTACCACCTTTCGAGCTAGAAGAACAAGCACTTAATGCCATAACACAAGAAAGAGCAATGATTGAAAGTTTAATTTTACTCATAGAAGAATCCTTATATGTTTATGCTTTAAATTAATAGATACACACAATTTACATAAAATAAAAATAATTTGCAATATCATTGTCAAATTTCTTTAACTTTTGTAAACTTTACGCCAAAGTTTATATATCAATCGAATTTTAGGTGAAAATATGGCTCTTAAATTTCCTCTTTCTTTAGGTGCAATTTGTGTAGCAGTAGCTTTACAAGCTTACGCAGAAGAACAAACAACATTAGATACCATCACAGTAACTGCCAATGAAATAAAAGCAAGTCAAATTAAAAAAACTCGCAAAGTCATTCAAGAAGAGTTAGTGGCTGATAATTATGACTTAGTGCGTTATGCAACTGACGTTGGCATCAGCGATAATGGTCGTCGTAATAAAGGTTTTGCAATGCGAGGTGTTGAAGGTAACCGTGTTGGTATCAGTGTTGATGGTGTTAATTTACCTGAATCAGAAGAAAACTCACTTTATGCCCGTTATGGTAACTTTAATAGCTCTCGACTAAGCATTGATCCTGAATTAGTACAAGGTATTGACATTATTCGCGGTTCAGACTCATTCAATGCAGGAAGTGGTTCACTCGGTGGTTCCGTAAACTATCGTACTCTTGGCCCAGAAGACATTATTCTACCCGGTAAAAAATGGGGTGTATTACTTAAAAACGGTTACGCAAGTAAAAACCGTGAATGGACAAGCACGATAGGTACAGCTTATAGAGATGATAAATTTGATGCAACTTTACTCTATTCTCACCGCAATGGGCATGAAATGAAAAGCCGTGGTAATGGTGAAGATATTTTTGGTAATGCTCGCGGTATTCCTGATCCATCCCATCATAAGAATCATAGTTATTTAGCTAAAATTGGCTACTTTATTACTCCTTTACATCGTATAAGCGCATCATTCAATGGACAAAACGCAAATAATTTTGTTGATGAAAAATCTTACCAACTTTCTGGTATTTGGCGCGAATCTGAAGATATTGGTAAACGCTATAATGCTAACCTTGCCTATGAATATTTTCCAGAAAATAGTCGTTGGTTAAGTTATGTGAAAGCTGATTTAGATTGGCAAAAAACGAATGTTGGTTCAAATAACTATAAAGGTGGGCACAGTTATGATGCTGATTTAAATAAGGCGTTAGAAAAACGTTTATATGAAATCCAAGATACACATATGAACACCCGCTTTATGCGTGGATCATTACGAGTTGATTTTCAACCATGGGAAAGTCGTTTTGGTAGCCATCAATTCACTATAAAAACCGGTATCTCACAAAAAGATTTTGATAACCGTAATAACCATGAATATTTAAATATAAATGCTGATGGTTCTAGCGCGAAAGATAGTGAATCCATTCAACATCCGGTAAGAACTCGTTCATTTTTTGCTCAGTTACAAGATAATGTGACTTGGAATGACATATTTTCTAGCCAGCTTGGTATTCGTTATGACTGGGATGAATTAGTACCACAAGATTTAAATGCAATCTGTCGTGCTTGTAGCAGCACGCCTGCATCAAATACCTTCCAAAGTATCAGTGGCTCATTAGGATTAGATGCTCAACTTAATGATATTTGGAAAATCGGTTATAACATTTCTACTGGTTTTCGTATCCCAACTGCATCAGAGATGTATTTCACTTATGAGCATCCAGCAGGTAACTGGGTGGCAAATCCAGATCTAGAAGCCGAACAAGCGCTTAATCAATCTATTTATGTTCAAGCTGAACATAAATTAGGTTCATTCGGTTTAAATCTGTATCATACTCGTTATAAAAATTTCCTCTATGAACAGGAGTCAACCTATAAAAAATGGAATAGATTCTACGACTCATATAGTGCCGGCTATGGACAGCTACCTTATTACACAACTATAGCACAACAAGCAGTAAATATTGATCGTGCTAAAATTTCAGGTGTGGAATTTACGAGTAAAGTTAATTTAGATCAGATTATTTCAACCATTCCGCAAGGTTGGAAATTTACAGCAAATCTTGGTTATGCTAAGGGGAAACTTAGTGGCACTGAAGCGAGCTTACTTTCCATTCAACCAATTAAAGTAATTTTAGGTATTGGTTATGAAGACCCAAATGATCTTTGGGGAATTAATGCAAAAGCTAGTTACCTTGGAGCGAAGAAAGCTAAAGATGCACAAATAGTACAGTACACGCCAAATTTTGAGAGAGAAATAAAAACTTATCCTTATCTCAATAATTCAGCTATCTTATTTGATCTATATGGTTTCTATAAAGTGAATAAAAATATTACCCTTCGAGCAGGGCTTTATAACTTATTTAATCGCAAATATCACACTTGGGATACCCTACGTGGTATTAACAAAATAAGTACGACTGATTCAGTTGATAAAGAAGGAAAAGGTTTAGAGCGTTTTTATGCGCCAGGACGTAATTTTGCAGCATCTGTTGAGGTTCGTTTTTAATTGATTACATCCTTAGTAAAAAAGGGCGAACATCATGTTCGCCCTTTTTATTTATTCATTATCCTTTATTTTTCAAAAGAATCTTTCAAACGCTCATCTGTTCGGCGGGATTCGCCTTTATGTTGAAGTTTATTTAATTGACGTTCTAATTTTTCTTCGACTTCATTGATCGCTTTATACATATCATCAGCCGTTGCAGTGGCTAACAGATTACCTAATGGAGTTCCAATTGAAGCCTCTACAGAAAAGCCGTTTGGTACTTTACTTAAAACAAAATGCGGGCTAATCAGTTGAGTGTGCCATTTCTCTAATTTTGCAAGTCTTCCCTCCACATGTATTTCTGAAAAAATGTGATTTCATTTCCGTGTAAACTTGTTATGATGTAAAGCTGTAAACAACAAAGGGAAGCACTCGGCTTCCCTTTTCTTTTTATGAGCCTAAATTAGGCTAATTCATCTTGATCATGTTGCGTCGCTTTTAAACGTTCGAAGTAATCTTTGGTTTCTGAAATAATCTCTTTGCGTAAACCAATTAATGCAACTAAGTTCGGGAAGGCCATTAAACCATTCACGATATCCGCTAAGATCCAAATTAAATCTAAAGTCAGGAATGAGCCTGCTCCAACTAGAACAATAAACACAAAGCGATACAATTTTATACCACGAATACCAACTAGATAAAGGAAACAACGTTCACCGTAGTAGCACCACCCTAAAATTGTGGTGAAAGCAAAGAATAATAGACCAACTGTTACAATCGTTGCACCAAATGATGTACCTAATCCCTGTGCAAAAGCATAGTTAGTCACACTTGCACCCGAAAGTTCTGGATTACTCCATGCCCCCGTGATAACAAGTACTAATCCTGTCATAGTACACACAATAATGGTGTCTAAGAAAGTTCCTGTCATCGAGATTAATCCCTGACGAACAGGCTCTTTCGTTTGCGCTGCAGCAGCAGCAATAGGCGCACTCCCTAAACCTGATTCATTTGAGAAAATACCGCGTGCTTAAAGGTGTCTTGCATCGCATGCGTAATCGCATTCACTTGAGGGAAAGTACCGATACCGAAAAAGGCCACCAACACCCCAAATAACGCAAATAATTTCGCTAACCATTTGATACCAAGACCACGTTCGATGTAATACATTGGTCCACCAGCCATAAAACCGTATTTATCGCGCACACGATATTTCACTGCGAGCAAACATTCAGCATATTTGGTTGCCATGCCTAATAATGCAACTAGCCACATCCAAAAAATCGCGCCAGGTCCTCCCGATTGTACTGCGGTCGCTACACCCACGATATTCCCTGTACCAATGGTCGCCGCTAATGCGGTACAAAGTGCAGCAAAAGAAGACACGTCCCCTTTGCCTTTATTTGCACCACGAGCAAATAAATAGCCCAAGGCACGAGGCAAATAACGAATTTGCAAAAAGCCTAAACGAAGGGTGAGATAAAGTCCAGTTCCGGACAATAGAATAAGTAGGGGCGGTCCCCATATAAAGCTACTAATAGCCGATAAGATTGTCTGTAATGACATTATTGATTCCTCGTCGTTTAAAATACAAATAAACTCGACAAGGAGACAAGAAGAATCCCGATAGAAATATATTGATAATACGGATTGTCTTTTGCCCCTGTCCTTTTGCCTGAGCGTTTGGAAAACAATCGAAAAATCGACCGCTCTTTTGCGCCTTCGGCGTCCATTTACATCGATAAAATGCAATGGATCTCTCCAAGGGTTCGTCCAGTAACAGTCCCTGCAATCTTGCGATTGCGCCTGAAAGATTTTACCTCGTCGGCGTAGGGGCAATTCCCTACTCTCCAGCTACCTTCTTCCGAACTCACTTTTTACGTTTTATTCTTATTGCAAAAAGTGCTGCAAATTTTAACAAACTTAAAAAGCGAACTCAATAGATTGACGAAAAAAGGCTTAGATAACAAGGTGAAAGCAGATAAAAACAAAGTGCGGTCAAAAATTTTCTTATTTTTTGACCGCACTTTTTTCAAATCAAAAAAGAAAGGCAGGTCATTGCCTACCTTTATCTATTTTAATAATTATAAAATCTCTTTTGCTTTTGCTACCACGTTATCCACGGTGAAACCAAAGAGTTTGAATAATTGATCTGCAGGTGCTGATTCGCCGAAGCTATTCATACCTACCACGCGACCTTCAAAACCAACGTATTTATACCAGAAGTCGGCAATGCCCGCTTCAATCGCAACACGTTTGGTTACCGCTGTAGGTAATACACTTTCGCGGTACGCTGCATCTTGTTTATCGAAACGGTTAGTGCTTGGCATAGAGACGACACGTACTTTTTTACCTTCGGCAGCCAATACATCTGCCGCTTTCACCGCTAATTCTACTTCAGAACCTGTTGCAATGAAGATTAACTCAGGTGTGCCATCACAGTCTTTTAACACATAAGCACCACGTTTAACCGCATCTAATTGTGCAGAAGTGCGGTCCATTTGGGCTAAGTTTTGACGGGTAAAGATCAACGCACTTGGGCCATCTTGACGTTCAACCGCTTGTTGCCATGCGATAGCTGATTCCACTTGGTCACATGGGCGCCATGTTTCAAGATTTGGAATTAAGCGTAATGAGGTGGTTTGCTCAACCGGTTGGTGAGTTGGACCATCTTCGCCTAAACCGATCGAGTCATGAGTATAAACGAATAAAGAACGTTGTTTCATTAATGCCGCCATACGCACCGCATTGTGTGCGTATTCGTAGAACATTAAGAAGGTTGCACCATAAGGAATGAAACCGCCATGTAAAGCAATACCATTCATAATCGCTGACATACCAAACTCACGAACCCCATAGTTAAGGTAGTTACCGCCTACGTTTTCGTGTGCACGAATTGGTTTAGAACCGCTCCATAACGTTAAGTTAGAGCTTGCTAAGTCTGCAGATCCACCTAAGAATTCAGGTAATACGTGTGCATAAGCTTCGATTGCATTTTGTGATGCTTTACGACTTGCAATGCTTGCTGGGTTCGCTTGTAATTTTTCGATGAACGCTTTAGATTCAGCCGCCCAGTTCGCTGGCAATTCACCGTTTACACGACGTGTAAATTCTGCAGCAAGTTCTGGATATGCTTTAGCATAAGCGGCAAATTTTTCTTCCCAAGATTTTTCTGCTGCAGCACCTTTTTCTTTTGCAGACCATTCAGCATAGTACTCAGCCGGAATTTCAAATGGACCATATTCCCAGCCTAGTGCTTTACGGGTTAATGCGATTTCTTCATCACCTAATGGTGCACCGTGACAATCGTGAGAGCCAGATTTATTTGGTGAACCAAAACCAATGATCGTTTTACAAATAATCAACGTTGGTTTTTCTTTTTCTGCTTGAGCAAGAATAGTCGCGGCACGAATTTGTTCTGCATCGTGACCATCCACATTGCGGATCACTTGCCAGCCATAAGCTTCAAAACGAGCTGCGGTATCATCGCTGAACCAACCATCTACATGACCATCAATCGAAATGTTATTGTCATCGTAGAATGCGATTAATTTACCAAGGCCTAATGTGCCGGCTAAAGAGCAAGCTTCGTGAGAAATCCCTTCCATTAAACAGCCATCGCCTAAGAACACATAAGTGTGGTGGTCTACGATTTCATGGCCTTCACGGTTAAATTGACCCGCTAAGGTTTTCTCAGCAATCGCCATACCTACAGCATTGGTGATACCTTGACCTAACGGACCAGTTGTGGTTTCAACACCTGGTGCATAACCATATTCTGGGTGGCCAGGCGTTTTAGAATGTAATTGACGGAATTGTTTTAAATCTTCGATAGAAAGATCATAGCCTGTTAAATGTAATAAGCTATAAATCAACATTGAACCGTGGCCGTTAGAAAGCACAAAACGGTCGCGATCAGCCCATTTAGGGTTGTTTGGATTGTGTTTTAAGAAATCGCGCCATAATACCTCAGCGATATCCGCCATTCCCATTGGTGCGCCAGGGTGGCCTGATTTTGCTTTTTGTACTGCATCCATTGATAGCGCACGAATTGCGTTGGCGAGTTGTCTACGAGTTGCCATGTTTTTCTCCTGTCTAAATAATTCTGAGTATTCTACCTTATTTACTGATTGACTTGAGCAATATCTGCAATTTTATTTACCTTGATCAAATTCTTCGACGACGTTGATGGAAACGTTGGCTACTCGATTTACCTTGTAAATTTACCACCGTTTTAGTTTCTACTGGTTTTCGATATGTTCGACGATAATGACTTAAAAAATAATGAATGGAACTGGCGAATAAAGCACCTAATAAAAAGACCACCACAATTTCACCATATAAGCGGTGGAAGACTTGATTAATTTTGCTCTGCGTTGTTTGAGCATATTGGGCGTCAAACGTCACTCGTAAGAAGCCACGAACAGCGTTATTAGAAGCAGAATAAATGGGCTCAACAATTTGTTGTGTTGAAAACTCACCTTCATTTTTATGTTCTAGACCAAGTTGCTCACGAAGATTACCCGTATTGGTACTTTGTGCTAATTCCTTGCCGTTATAATCATAAATGGTCGCATCGAGCACAAAGTTTTCTTTAACTAAATTATCTAAATTTTCAACAAGTTGATCGGATTTCGCATTATTAGTTAATAAAACCGAAAATAAATTTGCCTGCTGACGAACCAAAGTATGCGATAAATTTGCGACTTGATTCACACTTGAAAGCTGTGAACCAATCTTAAATTGTTTCACACCAAACAAAATCACGGCCATGGCACCGATACAAAGCAGCACGATGAGCCCAAACATCAATGATTTTTGAAGTTTTTCTTTAATTAATTGCACGTTGTTTTTCCATTTTTTCGCCAAGATCGGCTAGAATAGATGAGTATTCACAATTTACAGGATTTTCTATGCAAATTCAAAACCTTGCAAGCATTACCCAAAAATATCCCCAATTCCCCACCGCACTTTCGTCTGATTTGCCTCGCTCCGATGAATCGCATGCGTTTATTTTATACGGTACAACGCTGAATTTAGCGAAATTACTCGAATTTCAACAAAAGTGCGGTCAATCTTTCCAGTGTTTTGATGCATGGAACGTTGAAAAAAATACCATTGTCCTTTTAAAAGGCAAATGGCTAGCCGATTTTATTGCCCATGCTCACAACCTGCAATTAGACATCGCCAAACTGGATTTTGATGCAAAATTATCAGAAAAAGGTTTATTGGTAATGGATATGGATTCTACGGCCATTCAAATTGAATGTATCGATGAAATTGCTAAACTGGCTGGCACAGGTGAATTAGTTTCTGCCATTACTGAAAGTGCCATGCGTGGCGAGCTCGATTTTGAACAAAGTTTGCGTCGTCGAGTGGGAACACTTAAAGGTGCACCAGAAAGTATTTTGCAGCAAGTACGTGAAAAATTGCCTTTAATGCCAGGCTTAATTGAAACAATTAAGACATTACAACAACATGGTTGGAAAACCGCCATCGCTTCTGGTGGCTTTACCTATTTCGCCGATTATTTAAAAAGTTTATTAAACCTCGACTTTGCGGCGTCTAATCAATTTGAAATTATTGATGGCACGCTGACTGGCAATGTAAAAGGTAGCGTAGTCGATGCACAATACAAAGCGAATACCTTGCAAAAACTCGCTGAAGAATACAACATTCCACGCAAAAACACCCTTGCTATTGGTGATGGTGCTAATGATTTGGCGATGATGAAGGCCGCTGGATTGGGCGTAGCATTCCATGCCAAACCGAAGGTGCAACAACAAGCGCAAATTGTGGTAAACTTTGCTGACTTAACCGCACTTTTATGTCTTTTAAGTGCAAATGATCGAATTTAATTCATTTTGGGAGAAAACTTATGCCATCTTTTGATATCGTATCTGAAATTACTATGCACGAAGTGCGTAATGCGGTTGAAAATGCAAACCGCGTATTAAGTACACGTTATGATTTTCGTGGCGTGGAAGCGGCGATTGAATTAAATGAAAAAAGCGAAACTGTAAAAGTGACGACCGAATCTGATTTCCAATTAGAGCAATTAATTGAAATCTTAATTGGGGCGTTTGTAAAACGTGGCATTGAGCATAGCTCGTTGGATATTCCAACAGAAAGTGAGCACCACGGTAAACTTTACACCAAAGAAATTAAATTAAAACAAGGGATTGAAACGGAGATGGCGAAAAAAATCACTAAATTAGTGAAAGATTCAAAAATCAAAGTTCAAACTCAAATTCAAGGTGAACAAGTTCGTGTAACCGGTAAATCCCGTGATGACTTACAAGCTGTTATTCAATTAGTAAAAGGCGCTGAATTAGGTCAACCATTCCAATTTAATAACTTTAGAGATTAATTTAATGAAAAAATATTTATGGGTATTTTTGGCTGCAGTTCCAGCATGTTCGCTCGCAAATGAGAATGCTATGAATCTCGGTGAGAGCGTCATTGATGTTGTAAAATGTGAAACCACCAAAGGTGAAAAGATTTGGGTCGCGCTAAATAATCTTAAAACATTCACTTACATGAAAAACGATGTGAATGTGGCTGATCAAACGATAGATAATGCTTACTTACAACGCTAATTAAGCTAATCTCGCTTTTGCTTCTGCAATCGCTTCTGCTACACGAAGTGGTGAAACCCCACCTTTCGCACAACGTTTATCTAAACAAGATTGTAGTGAAAGAATGTCATAGACATCATCACCTACCACTTCACTGAATTGACGGAACTCAGGAATGGTTAAGTCTTCCAAGGCTTTGCCTTTTTCAATGGCATAAACCACGGTTTCACCGACAATATGGTGAGAATCACGGAATGGCACGCCTTTTGCCACAAGGTAATCCGCTAGCTCTGTTGCATTTGAATAACCTTTTAAGGCAGCTTCGCGTGTACGGTCGGTATTCACTTTTAATTCATCTAGTACAAAAGTCGCCATATCTACGCAATCTTGCCAGGTATCTAGCGCATCAAAGATCCCTTCTTTGTCTTCTTGCATATCTTTGTTATACGCTAACGGTAAACCTTTTAAGGTCATCAACATACCAGTTAATGCGCCCATTACACGGCCAGCTTTACCACGAATCAATTCACAAGCGTCTGGATTTTTCTTTTGCGGCATTAAAGACGAGCCTGAAGTCACACGATCTGACAATTCCACAAAATTCGCTTCACCACTGTTGAAAATAATCATATCTTCTGCGAAACGAGAAAGGTGCGCCATACTTAAAGACGCCGTTGAAAGTAATTCCACAATATGATCACGATCAGAGACGCTATCCAAACTATTACGCGTCGCAAAAGCAAAACCAAGATCGGTGGCTAATTGTTCACGATCGACTGCATAGGCTGTTCCTGCAAGTGCGCCACTGCCTAATGGGCAGCTATTCATTCGTTTATAAGCATCTGTAAGACGTGAATAATCTCGCTCAAACATCTCCACATAGGCCATACACCAATGGGCAAAAGTGATTGGTTGTGCACGTTGTAAATGGGTATAACCCGGCATCACTGCATCTTGCGTATTTTCAGCAGTTTGTACCAAGTGACGTTGAAGATTACGAACAGACTCTTGCAACTCGACTACACGCTGTTTACACCACATTTTAATATCAAGTGCAACTTGGTCATTACGGCTACGACCCGTGTGTAATTTTTTGCCCAAATTACCCACTTTATCAATAAGCTTACTTTCCACCCAGCTATGAATATCTTCTGCATCATCTTGTAAAATCGCTTGTGGATTTGACCGCACTTCGATTAATAATTCATTTAAGGCAACCTCTAGCTGTTGTTGCTCTTCCGCACTTAATACACCAACATTCACTAAAGCTTTAGACCAACCAATTGAGCCTTCAATATCTTGCTCTGCCAAGCGATAATCAAAACGCAGGCTATCATTAAAATCTTTAAAACGTTTGTCTGCCGCTTGTGTAAAACGACCACCCCAGAGAGCCATAAGTTATCCTTATCTCGATAATAAAAATGATTAATTATTCAATTATTACGCATAATTAATCAATATGCAATAATAATCTCTATATCGTCCGCTATTTTACCCTGTTTTTTCTAACAAAAACTAGACAGTACTGCATTTTAGTGGTAATTTACGCAGCATTCTTAAGGGCATTGCCCACCATTCAAACAATTCAGTATTATCAACTCTTATTAGTTCCAACATTATTAATTATGCATCTTACAGAACTTAAAAACACGCCTGTTTCTGATCTTGTGAAACTTGGCGAAGAACAAATGGGTTTGGAAAATCTTGCCCGTTTACGTAAACAAGATATTGTTTTTGCTATTTTGAAACAGCACGCCAAGAGCGGTGAAGACATTTTTGGCGGCGGCGTATTGGAGATTTTACCCGATGGTTTCGGTTTCTTACGCTCCGCAGACAGTTCCTACCTTGCTGGTCCTGATGACATCTACGTTTCCCCAAGTCAAATTCGTCGTTTCAATCTTCAAACTGGTGATAAAATCGAAGGCAAAATCCGTCCACCAAAAGAAGGTGAACGCTATTTTGCACTTTTAAAAGTCGACCAAGTCAACGATGACAAACCTGAAGTCTCTCGTAGCAAAATCCTTTTCGAAAACTTAACCCCATTACACGCGAATTCTCGCTTAAGAATGGAACGTGGTAATGGCTCAACCGAAGATTTAACCGCACGTATTTTGGATTTAGCGTCTCCGATTGGTAAAGGCCAACGTGGTCTTATCGTGGCTCCGCCAAAAGCCGGTAAAACCATGTTATTACAAAACATTGCACAAAGTATCACGCACAATTATCCAGAATGTGAACTTATTGTGCTTTTAATTGATGAGCGTCCAGAAGAAGTAACTGAAATGCAACGTTCAGTAAAAGGTGAAGTCATTGCCTCTACCTTTGATGAACCAGCAACCCGTCACGTTCAAGTAGCAGAAATGGTTATTGAGAAAGCAAAACGTTCTGTTGAGCATAAAAAAGATGTGGTGATTTTACTCGACTCTATTACTCGTTTAGCACGTGCTTACAATACCGTGACACCAGCATCCGGTAAAATTCTTTCTGGTGGTGTGGATGCAAATGCTTTACATCGTCCAAAACGTTTCTTTGGTGCGGCGCGTAACGTAGAAGAAGGCGGTAGCTTAACCATTATTGCAACTGCGCTTGTGGATACCGGTTCAAAAATGGATGAGGTTATCTTTGAAGAATTTAAAGGTACCGGTAACATGGAATTACATCTTTCTCGCAAAATTGCAGAAAAACGTGTGTTCCCAGCAATCGACTTTAACCGTTCTGGTACGCGTAAAGAAGACTTACTTACCACACCAGATGAATTACAAAAAATGTGGATTCTACGCAAAATCCTTAACCCAATGGGTGAAGTGGAAGCGATGGAATTCCTCATCGACAAACTTATGGTGGCAAAAACCAACGATGAGTTTTTTGAAATTATGAAGCGGTCTTAATTCTGACCGCACTTAAAAACAAAAAAGGCTTGGAAAACCAAGCCTTTTTTATTTTGCGAATTATTCGCCCAAACGCTCTTTAATACGAGCAGATTTACCTGAACGTTCACGTAAGTAGTAAAGTTTCGCTTTACGTACTGCACCTTTACGTTTAACAGTGATTGAATCTACAACTGGTGAGTGAGTTTGGAATACACGCTCAACACCTACACCGTTAGAAATTTTACGTAAAGTGAATGCTGAATGCAAACCACGGTTACGAATTGCAATAACCACGCCTTCGAATGCTTGCAAACGACGTTTGCTACCTTCAACTACCCATACTTTAACTTCTAAAGTATCACCTGGGCGGAAGCTAGGTACATTTTGTTTTAATTGTTCTTGTTCAAGTTGTTTGATAATGTTAGACATTGTTTGATCCTTTATTGATCCTAGATGTAACTGAAACTAACTGTTATGCTCGGCTTGCGCCTCTTTTAACAGTTTACGTTGTTCGTCAGTCAGAGCTAGGCCTTCTAAGAGCTCAGGGCGTCGGAGCCACGTTCTTTGTAGCGATTGTTTTAATCGCCATTTCCGAATTTCTTCGTGATGTCCCGACATCAGCACGGGTGGTACAGTTAATCCTTCTAACACTTCCGGTCTGGTGTAATGCGGGCAATCTAATAAACCGTCTGCAAAAGAATCTTCTTCTGCGGAAGCTTGTTTGCCTAATACACCAGGAATAAAACGTGCAACAGCATCAATTAATGTCATTGCAGGCAATTCCCCACCAGTCAGAACGTAATCGCCAATTGACCATTCCTCATCAATTTCAGTTTGAATCAATCGCTCATCAATACCTTCGTAACGTCCACATACCAAAATCAATTTCTGATTTTGAGCAAGCTCGGTTACGCCGCCTTGATCGAGTTTACGTCCTTGTGGCGAAAGGTAAATCACCTTTGCGCCTTCTCCTGCCGCTGCTTTCGCAGCATGAATCGCATCCCGTAAAGGTTGCACCATCATCAGCATTCCCGGACCACCACCATAAGGACGGTCATCCACGGTTTTATGCTTATCGAATGTAAAATCTCTTGGATTCCAACATTCTACTTGCAGAAGATTATGTTTTACGGCTCTACCTGTAACCCCAAATTCCGTAATCGCTTTAAACATTTCGGGGAATAATGAAATCACCCCTATCCACATAAAAAGCCTACTACATTACGTTTGTGCATACTTGAGATTAGAAACCAGCGTCCCAATCCACTTCAATTGTTTTCGTGGTGAGATCGACTCTTTTAACTACTTGTTCATACAAAAACGGAATTAACCGCTCTTGTTTTCCAAAAGCATCTTTGGTATTGGCTTTCACCACTAACACATCATTAGAACCGGTTTCCATCATCTCTGTTACCGTTCCCATTGTATAACCTTCTAGGTTTACGACTGAACAACCGATTAAATCGTGCCAGTAATAATCGCCTTCTTCCAGTTCTGGGAATACAGATAAATCCACACCAATTTCAACATTCGCTAAAGTTTGTGCGGCTTCACGATCATCAACGCCTTTTAATTTAACGATGATTTCGTGATTATGATGACGCCAGTTTTCTAATTCCGTTGGCTGCCATTCGCCTTTGATTTTTAAAAACCAAGGTTGATAATCAAAAATGCTTTCAGCTTGTTCTGTTGATGAATAAATACGTAACCACCCACGGATACCGTAGGTTGAGCCTAATTTGCCCACAACTTCAATACGTTGTTGTTCCATATTTTTCACCTATCTTAGTTTAAGAACTAAATCAAAAAGCGAGATTATGCTTTTTGAGCTTCTTTTACCAAAGTCGCAACACGGTCTGAAAGTGAAGCACCTTGAGCAACCCAGTGGTTTACAAACTCGAAAGTGATTTAAGAATATAGCTTACTTTTTTCTCTGTATATATAGACAAAAAGCCTGAAGATTTTACACTTTTTGAGCAAAAAAGCAAGCCAATAGCCTATTTCTACTTGAGAAATTCACCATAAAAAATGACCGCACTTCATCACAAAGTGCGGTCAATTTTTCATTCATTTATTGGATTAATAAACCCCTTGAGCCAACATTGCATCGGCGACTTTTACAAAGCCTGCTACGTTTGCGCCAACTACGTAGTTTATGTTTGCTTGGCCTTCTGCTGAACCGTATTTTTTACAGTTTGCATGAATATCTAACATGATGCGATGAAGCTGTCTATCCACCTCTTCAGCTGTCCAGTATAAACGTTGTGAACTTTGCGCCATTTCTAAACCTGATGTCGCAACACCACCTGCATTAGCCGCTTTACCTGGGCCAAATAATACACCAGCGTCTAAGAATGCTTCTGTCGCTTCGATAGTGGTTGGCATGTTTGCACCCTCAGCAACCAATTTCACACCGTTTGCAATTAGAGCTTTAGCGTCTGAAATCTCTAATTCGTTTTGGGTTGCGCAAGGAAGTGCAATATCTGCTTTCACTTCCCAAGGGCGTTTACCTGCAAAATATTGAAGACCAAATTGTTTTGCAAACTCTTCTACTCGACCACGTTTTACATTTTTAAGCTCTAATAACGCTTCTAATTTTTCACGATCGAATCCTTCTGGTAAATACACGTAACCAGCAGAGTCAGAACAGGTTACGACTTTCGCACCGAGCACCATCGCTTTTTCAATCGCATATTGCGCCACGTTACCCGAACCGGAAACTAAAACCGTTTTACCTTGGAAACTATCCCCTTTCTCTGCAAGCATTGCTTGGGCAAAATAAACCAATCCATACCCCGTTGCTTCTGGGCGAATTAAGCTTCCACCAAATGAAAGACCACGACCAGTAAAGACACAAGCAGCTTGGTTTGATAATTTTTTCATATAGCCTGCAAGATAACCGACTTCGCGACCACCTACACCAATATCACCGGCAGGCACATCGGTATCAGGGCCTACATGACGATATAATTCGGCCATTAACGCTTGGCAGAAACGCATCACTTCAGCATCTGATTTGCCTTTAGGATCAAAATCTGAGCCCCCTTTCGCACCGCCCATTGGCAATGTGGTTAAGGCATTTTTAAAGATCTGTTCAAAACCTAAGAATTTTAAAATTGATAAGTTAACGGATGGATGAAAACGCATGCCACCTTTAAAAGGACCAATGGCACTGTTGAATTGCACGCGGAAAGCACGGTTTACTTGAACTTGGCCTTTATCATCAGTCCATGCCACACGGAATTGGATTGCGCGCTCTGGCTCAACTAAACGCTCTAATAAAGCTTCTGAACGGTATTTAGGGTTTGCTTCCAAGAAAGGCCAGATTGACGTGAAGACTTCACGAACGGCTTGTAAAAATTCAGGTTGGTGGCCGTCACGCTGAGCCACTTTTTCAAGAAATGCGTCTAATGATGCTACTGCTGACATAGGATTTTCCTTCTAGTAGTGAGTTAATATGATGTGTGTAACGTTATTTTATTTATCACCGTCTTGTTGCGGCGTGTCATCAATATAACAATAGAAAAATCAACTAGGCAATAGTTTTTTTATAGAAAAAATGAAGAAAAAATAAAAAACGAGAAAACATTTAATATTTTCTCGTTTTTATTAGATGAGATCTAAAATTAGCACCTGGATTAGCACTTCAAGTTAAAAAGTGCTTATTTATTTTTACCTTCTAAGTAAAGCCATTCAGCGACTTGCTTCGCAAAATACGTCAAAATACCATCCGCACCAGCACGTTTAAAGCAAAGCAATGATTCCATGATGCATTCTTTTTCTTTCAACCAACCATTTTGAATGGCTGCCATATGCATCGCATATTCACCAGAAACTTGATAAGCAAAGGTTGGCACACCAAAATAGTCTTTCACGCGATATACCATGTCTAAATATGGCATACCTGGTTTCACCATCACCATATCTGCCCCTTCTTGTAAATCAAGTGCGACTTCTTGCAAGCCTTCATTACCATTTGCCGGATCAAGTTGGTAAGTTTTCTTATCGCCACCTTTCAGATTGCCCGCAGAACCGACTGCATCACGGAATGGACCATAATAGTTAGAAGCATATTTTGCGGAGTACGCCATAATTTGCGTATTGATATGACCATTTTCTTCCAATGCCTGACGAATACGACCAATACGTCCATCCATCATATCACTCGGTGCCACAATATCAGCACCTGCTTCAGCGTGTGAAACAGCCTGTTTAATCAGGATATCTGTTGTGATATCGTTTAAGACATAGCCTTCCTCATCAATGATCCCATCTTGTCCATGTAGTGTATAAGGATCGAGTGCGACATCGGTTAATACCCCTAATTCTGGATAAGCGGCTTTCAATGCTCTCACAGCTCGCTGTACCAAACCGTTCGGGTTAAATGCCTCATCTGCCATTAAAGATTTTTTATCTTGCTCAACCACAGGGAATAATGAGATCACTGGTACGCCGTATTTCACTAAAAGGCCTGCTTCGATTAATAACTGATCGATTGTTAAACGTTCAACTTTAGGCATAGAAGGGACTGGTTCACGATGATTTTCGCCTTCAATGATAAATACCGGATAAATTAAATCATTCGCGGTTAAAGTATTTTCTGCCACTAAACGGCGACTAAAATCATGTTTACGTAAACGACGAAGACGACGAGTTGGAAAACCGCCTAAAATTTGTTGAGTCATAATAATATTTCCTGTTTTTATGATGTTAAAAGGGCGTATCCATCTACGCCCATTTTCTTAATCTTTGTGATTCAAATCACCCTGATTTTCTACCGCACTTTCCTCATCAACTGCCTCTTCTTCATCCTCTTTCGGTTGATAGAAACGTGCAACTAACAAGCCTAATTCAAAGAGAAGACACATTGGTACAGCAAGTAAAGTTTGAGAGAACACGTCTGGTGGCGTTAAGATCATGCCAACAAAGAACGCTCCCACAATAATATAAGGGCGTTTTGCCGCCAATGCTTTCGTGGTTGTGACACCTGTCCAGCAAAGCAAAATAATGGCAACGGGTACTTCAAAGCACACACCGAAAGCCAAGAATAATGCTAGCGCAAAATCAAGGTAACTGCTGATATCTGTTGCGATAGCTACCCCTTCTGGTGCAGTTTGCGTAAAGAAACTAAACACGAAAGGGAAAACAACATAATAAGCAAACGCTACACCGCAATAGAATAAAACTGTACTGGAAAATAATAACGGATAAATTAAACGTTTTTCATGTTGATACAGTGCTGGTGCAACAAATGCCCAAATTTGATAAAGCAAATAAGGCACAGAAATAAACACCGAAACAATCGCGGTTAATTTAATTGGCGTAAAGAAAGGCGTTTGGATATTGGTTGCAATCATGGTTGCACCTTTTGGCATCACCGCTGTTAAAGGTGCGGCAACAAAATGATAAATATCATTAGAAAAATAAACCAACGCCACAAAAACCACTAAAATACAAATTACACAACGTAATAAGCGGTTTCTGAGTTCAACAAGATGGGTAATTAACGGTTGGGAATCGTCCGTCATATTGCTCATAATTATTCTCTAGGACTTCGCTTCAGATTTCGGTGCTGGCTGTAGCTCGACATCATCCGGCGAATAGTAATCGGATAAACGCTCAGTTAATTCAGCTTGTTCATGAGGTTCAAGTGCGCTCAAATCCACCTCTGTTTTTTCAGATTCCAAAACTTCACCAGTTTCATTCTCTGCATGTTCTGTGGATGCTGTTTCAACCGGTTTCTCTGCTGTTTCTTGTGCGCTTACCTCAAGTTTTTCCGCAGAATCAGTCGGATTTTCAGCCGCACTTTTAATTTCTTTAATTTGCTCTTCCACCGTTGTACCTGCTGCAGCTGCTTTTTCTTCTAACTCTGCGCGCATTTTTTGAGCTTGCTCTTTCAGCTCTTCAACGGTTTTACTTAAATCTGGGGAAAGCTGTTTGAGATTAAGTTGTTCCGCTTTCTTAATACTATCTTGCAACTCTTGCAATTTAAGCTCTTGTTTTAATTCATTTTGAACATTAGCTGCCAATCCACGGATCGTTTTCACCCAGCCCATTACCGTGCGAATAGCCACAGGTAAACGCTTAGGGCCTAGCACTACTAAGCCCACAAGCATCAATAAAACAAGTTCGGAAAAACCAATATCAAACACGGTTACGCCTGTTCTTTATCTTTTACAGTTTCAGTTTTTTCAGCGGTGGTTGTACCGTCTTTAATTTGAGTAAACTCCGCATCTTTTTTCGGCTCGTCATCAGACATCGCTTTTTTAAAGCCTTTTACCGCTGCGCCAAGATCAGATCCCGCATTGCGTAATTTTTTGGTACCAAATACTAATAAAATCACGACTAATAAAATAATCATTTGTGCTGGGGATAAACCAAACATAGAAAAACTCCGTTAGAATTAAATTGAAAATTTGGGCTTGAATATACTCTTTTTATGCATTTGTCTCAAGAGGTAATTTTAAAAGTGCGGTCAAAAATAATGTTATTTTCAACCGCACTTTATTCTTATTATTCAGCCAGTTCTGTTTGCTCATGAGACAGGAATTATGAAATAACAAAATCCAGCTCTCTCATGTATCGCTCATAACATTGCAAGATGTCCACGATCAAATCCTCTTCCTTCGTGATATTCAAAGGATAACCTTCCAATTGAATATTGGTTGAAACCATTAATGCATGATGAACTTGTGCTGTTTCAGATGCGGGCTTCTCAAACAAGGTAATTTGGTAAAAAAAATCTTCTGCTAATCCATTTTCAATAGAAAGGACCAGTTGATTATTATCGACGTCAAAACGTTGCTGTAATGTCACATTTAGATCATAGGTACCAATGAGTAACTGCCGTAACTCTCTCATTGCTAAAAATGCCGTTGTTTTTAAATGGGAAATGGCGTCATCTCGCTTAGGTTCAATCACTAACTGTCTTAAACGGCTACGCCAGTTTGCACCTGTCCACAAATCTGAAACCTCTGTGGAATAATATTGACGTTCAAATCGTAAACCTTTTAACAAACTCCATGCCATCACTGACATCAACAGAGCAAAAGGTAAAGAGAAAAACAACATCGTTGATTGTAGTATTTCAATACCGCCAAAAAGATAAAGAACAAATGTAACAGCTGACAATAAACCACCCCAAAACATAGATTGCCAACGAGGTGAAACCTGGCTTTTGTCTTCAATTGCGATATTATTAAGCGTATAAATACCAAAGTTAATGGTTACAATAAAAAAGAGTGTGATAATAAATAAAGCTAACGTTTTAGTTAAACCGGAATAGGGTAAATAACTCAGAAAATCAAAAAGGAGTGACCCCACATTATTTACAGCTTGACCTAATGCCCCCTTAGCAAGATGTTCATTAACCCAAATGGCCCCATTTCCAAATACTGTGAACCATAAAACAAAGAATAAACTTGGCACCATCAATACGCCGAAAATAAACTCCCGCAAAGTTCGTCCGCGAGAAATCCGTGCGATAAAAATCCCAAAGCCTGGCGCCCATGAAAACCACCATGCCCAGTAAAAAACCGTCCAATCCATAAACCAATCTAGATGTTCTACATCATAGGCATAAGCCTTGAAGCCGACTCTAATTAAACCGCTTAAGTAGGTGCCAATATTTTCTGTAAACGCAGAAATTAAATATATCGTCGGACCGAATAGCAAAACCAGTAGCATAAAGAGAAATGTGACGCCTAGATTAAGCTCACTAAGAATACGGAACCCGTTGGCAATCCCTTGCAGTGAAATTAAGATAGCAATGATAAAAACACTCACTAAAATAAGGGGAACCAAATACGGTGAGTTATCCAATAAATGCATTGAATGGAACGCTGCAGCTAATCGAATTGCACTGTAACCTAAGGTTGCAACCACGCCAAATAAGGTAGTGCAAATTCCGAGAATATCAATGATATCCCCGACTCTTCCATTAATCTTTTCTTTCAGTAAGGGATAAAAACAAGAGCGTAAAGAAAAGGGTAATTTATAGCGAAATCCGAAATAAGCAATCGTAAGTGCAATTAATCCATAAATAGCCCAAGCACTGATACTCCAATGAAAAATACTAAAAAATAATGCCGTTCGAACTTTCTCATATTCACCTATTGGTGAAAGAAAATGTGAAAGCGGTTCAGCAACGCCAAGAAAAACAATGCCAATACCAATTCCAGAGGTAAAGAGTAATGCAATCCAAGAGCCTAATTTAAACTCTGGTTCTTCCTCATCGCCCCCCAGCTTAATATCACCATATCGTCCTAATGCTAAGAAGAGTAAAAAGAATAGAAAAAATGCACTCAGTAAAATATAAAACCAGCTAAATTGAGAGAAAATAAATGCTTTCGCCGCAGCAAGATAAGATATCGTTTGCTGCGTATCAAATAAAAGGGCTGCAATAATCGCTAAACTAAAACCTAAACTGCCCCAAATAACATTTGCTTTGAAAGTATTTTGTATCTTCATATTTGTTTTAAGATAAAAAGTGCGGTTAAAAATTTAGAGGATTTTCAACCGCACTTTAGTCTTATTATTCAGCCAGTTCTGTTTGCTCGTGTGCCATCAATTCTTGACCAACATCGTCTAGCAAACTTAAATAACGTTCATAATGTTTCAACATATCGGCAATTAATTCATCTTGATCCATATATTGCACATCATAACCCACTCGACCATCAAAGAAATAAGTGTATGGCTCATAAGTCATACTATGCTGGATATGTGGCAAGTTATCGTCATTAATTAATTGCTCTGATACCTCACGACCGATAGATTTCACTCCATACATAAAGTCTCTCATCAAATCTTTCTGAATGACTAACTCGACTGCCGGCTCATCTTGATCAAATAACGTGTTAATTTGCACGCTCAAGTCATATTTACCGATCAACTCTTGACGTAATTCACGCATAGCCGGTAAAACTGTATGTTTAAGGAAACGTAAAATATCTTTTTCTTGCGTTTGGTTCATCATTTGTTCCAAACGTTCTTTCCACTTATCACCTGTCCAGAAAATACTGGTTGGATTAACTTTGGTATCAAAATATTTTTTATCTGCACTCAAGCCTTTCCATAAACTAAAACACATCAGTAACATCAACATCGCAAAAGGTAATGCTACCAACAAAGTCATTGCCTGCAGGTTTGCCAAACCACCCGATTGCATTAAAACAATCGCGACGACTGACATTAATATACCCCACATTACAGCCTGCCAACGAGGTGCTGCAAGGCTTTTATCGCGTGATGCAATGTTATTTAATACATAAATACCGGAGTCTGCCGAGGTGATAAAGAATAAAGAAATCACCACCAAACTCACTAAACCCGTCACACCAGAAAGCGGTAAATAATCTAAGAATTTAAAGAGTAACGTTTCAGGCGAGGAAATCATTTGCCCTAACGTACCTGCAGCTTCACCATCATTCAACCAAATGGCCGTATTACCAAATACGGTAAACCACAAGATGCCGAACATGCTAGGAATCACCAACACGCCAAAAATAAATTCGCGAATGGTACGTCCTCTCGAGATACGCGCAATAAATAAACCGACAAATGGTGCCCAAGAACACCACCATGCCCAATACAGAATTGTCCAACCGCTAAACCAGCCAGTATGTTCTTGTTCATAAACATAGGTTTTGAAGCTTAATTGGACTAAGTTGCTGAGATAAGTTCCGATATTGTCGCTAAAAGCGGATAATAAATAAAGTGTTGGCCCCGCCACTAAGACGAAAATCAACAAACAGAAAGCTAATGTTAAATTCAGCTCACTTAAGATTTTTACCCCTTTCCCTACACCAGAAATCGCGGAAAATATCGCTAAACTCATCACCACGGCAATTACGACAACTTGCAAGCTGAAGCTATTTTCGCTAATCCAGCCTAATTGATGTAAGCCAGCACCCAATTGTGATGCACCAAAACCTAATGTTGTGATAACACCAAATAAGGTGGCAAGTAACGCCATAATGTCGATAAGATCGCCTAACTTGCCATTAATACGCTCTTTCAATAACGGATAGAAACAAGAACGTAATGCCAAAGGTAATTTGTAACGGAATCCAAAGTAAGCCAATGCCAACGCAATCGTGCCATACACCGCCCAGGCATGAATTCCCCAGTGGAATAAGGTGTGTAACAAGGCTTCTTGTTGCTTATGCTCTGCGCTGCCTGTGGTAATATCAGATAAGTAATGCGTCAATGGCTCTGCTACACCAAAGAACATCAACCCTACCCCCATACCGGCAGCAAATAACATCGCCAACCAAGACAGAAAACCAAATTCAGGCTCTTCTTCATCATTGCCTAATTTGATATTACCTAGGCTACTGACTGATAAAATGACTAAAAAGCCCAAATAGATAAAGACAACGCTTCCCCCTTAAAAATTAAGTGAATAAAAATAAAATCAGATTAAATAAAATAAGGCCTTAAGCCCTAAATGGTGAGATGGAACCGAACCATCGCAAATGATAGCACGGAGAAGTGCGATTTTGAAGAAAACGCTCAGTAGGATTTGAGTAGATTGTTTCCAAATACGAAATATATATTATCAAAATATCAATATTTTTTCAAATTGCTGAAAATTGAAATGCGATAGAAGAAAAAGTGCGGTTAAAAAATCTTTAAATTTCTGACCGCACTTTATTCAATATTGATTAAATTCGTTCTTCGATAATTCCGCCACCCAAGCAGACTTCATCTAGGTAAAACACGGCTGATTGACCTGGTGTGACCGCGGCTTGTGGTTCGTCAAAAATCACTCGGATGCAATCGTCATCAATTGGCTCAACCAAACAAGCAATATCCGTTTGACGATAACGAGTTTTCACGGTGCAACGGAACGCCTCACGCACGGGTTCACGATTGACCCAGTGGAGCTGTTTGGCAATTAAGCCTTTGGAGAACAAACGTGGATGATCATGGCCTTGTGCGACAATCAATTCATTGTTTTCGACATCTTTATCTACTACATACCAAGCTTCATCACCGGCATTTTTTAATCCACCGATACCCAGCCCTTTACGCTGTCCGAGTGTGTGATACATCAAGCCTTCATGGCGCCCAATAATCTCGCCATCTACGGTACGAATATCGCCTGGTTGTGCTGGCAAATAACGCGCTAAGAAATCCTTAAACTTACGCTCACCGATAAAACAAATTCCCGTAGAGTCTTTTTTCTTCGCGGTAATTAAACCTAAATCTTCTGCAATAGCACGCACGATTGGCTTTTCGATTTCACCTACAGGGAAAAGGCTTTGACCTACCTGATGTTTACTCAACGTATAAAGGAAATAGCTTTGGTCTTTGTTGCTATCTAAGCCGCGCAATAGCTCTGCTTGATTATCTTCACCACGACGACGCACATAATGACCCGTAGCAATATAGTTAGCGCCCAAATCTTCTGCGGCATATTCCAAGAAGGCTTTAAATTTAATTTCTTTGTTACAAAGAATATCCGGGTTTGGCGTACGACCAGCTTTGTATTCCGTTAAGAAATGCTCAAACACGTTATCCCAATATTCCGCCGCAAAATTGATTTTATGTAGCTTAATACCTAGTTTGTCACATACTGCCTGCGCATCAGCAAGATCCGCTGCGGCTGTACAATAATCGGTATCGTCATCTTCTTCCCAGTTTTTCATAAAAAGGCCTTCCACTTGGTAGCCTTGCTGTTGAAGAATAAACGCAGAAACGGAGGAGTCTACCCCACCAGACATACCACAAATGACTTTTTTAGTGGCATTTTCGGCAAGTTGTTCTGCACTCAAGGGTGCGAAATGTTGATTATAAGTATTTGAAATTAACATAAGTCTCCCGTAACTTCGGTTAAGGCGAAGCACATTGGTGATAATGATTGAAACATAGCGGAATAATTTCCGCCCCATAAATTAAGGTTATTGCACAAAGTGCGGTTGATTTTGAGTGAATTATTTCACCTCATAAAATTGCGAATCATCGTCTTTCTTCGCAAACTTTTGTTCATATTCAGCCTTGGCGTTTTCATCGCCGGCATCTAATTTTTCTTGTAAAGTGTCGCAAGGTTTATCGCAGTCACAGGCTTTGGCGATACCGAGTGATGAAAGTCCGCCACAGCTGCCCTTTAAGCTTTGTTTTTTAAAGATAAAGCCCACAGACATTAATACAATAATGGCCACAAAAGCGATTAGGGTAAAAAATAAAGTTTGCATGATTATTCCTTATTTGCGAGTAACTTTTGGAAGGATGACGACATTTTTGTTTCAAAGCCTTTTTCCGTTTTCATAATTAAATAAACCGGAATATTTTCTTTCTCAGCCACTTCAAGTGCTTTATTTTCACCGAGTACAAATAAACCTGTAGATAAGCCATCAGCAGTCATTGAGCTTGGTGCAAGTACGGTAATTGAGGCTAAATGATGCTGAATTGGATAGCCGGTTTTCGGGTCAATTTCATGAGCAAAACGTTGGCCATTTTCCTCAAAATAAATACGGTAATCACCTGAGGTTGCCATCGCCATATTATTTAAGCCAATCACTTCTTGAACTGATCTTTCACCCGTATTATTCGGTTTTTCAATAGCGATTTGCCAAGCTTTATTTTCGGCATTTTTACCTTTTGCTCGGATTTCTCCGCCGATTTCCACCATATAGTTTTGTACGTGATTGTGCTCTAAGACATCCGCAACTTGATCCACACCAAAACCTTTAGCAATAGATGATAAATCAATATAAACCTGTGGCACCGCTTTACTTAAAGTTGGGGTTTTACCGCTCATATCAAGGTGAATCTTATCAATTCCTACCCAACTTTGACGTTCAGCAAGTTGTTCTGGAGTAGGTTTACGTTCTGGGCGTTTTTCTGGTCCGAAGCCCCATAAATTCACCACTGGCCCTACTGTCACATCTAACGAACCCTCAGTAACCTGATTTAAACGGATCGCTTCTTGTAATACTTTGGCAAAGTCCGCAGAGATTTCAATTGGTGTGTTCACTTGTGTATTTTGGTTAAAAAGACTTAATTCAGAATCTTTAATGTAAGTGGACATTTTCTGATTCACATCTTTTAAAACCACCTCAATCTGCTCATGTGTTTTGTCAGCATTTTCTCTAACTGAACCGTCATCAATGTAGCGGATATGGTAAGTGGTTCCCATGGTTTTGCCGCTAAGTGAAATAATTTCCGGATCTTTTTTACAAGCACTTAATGAACAAGCCAAGGCAATTGCAATCACTCCGCTTAATATTTTTTTCATTTATTCCTTCCTAAATATATGAATTACAGGCAAACTGACGCGTCTATCAGCTTGCCTGTAATCCATCTTAAATATTGACCGCACTTCATCACAAAGTGCGGTCAGTTTTCATGATGTTTGGGTTAACTAAAATCAACCACCGAAGTCATCTAATAAGATGTTTTCATCTTCAACACCGAGATCTTTCAACATTTTGATTACCGCCGCGTTCATCACCGGAGGTCCACACATGTAGTATTCACAATCTTCTGGTGCTTCATGATTTTTCAAGTAGTTTTCATAAAGTACATTGTGAATAAAGCCGGTGTAACCAGTCCAGTTATCTTCCGGTAACGGATCAGATAATGCCACATGCCATGTAAAGTTCGGATTTTCTGCTTGAAGCTGATCAAAATCTTCCACATAGAACATTTCACGTTTAGAACGTGCACCATACCAGAATGACATTTTACGTTTAGAGTGTAAACGTTTTAATTGGTCAAAGATATGAGAGCGCATAGGTGCCATACCCGCACCACCACCGATGAAGACCATTTCATTGTCGGTTTCTTTCGCGAAGAATTCACCGAATGGACCAGAAATTGTCACTTTATCACCTGGTTTTAATGACCAAATGTAAGAAGACATTTGACCTGGAGGCGCATCAGGTTGACGTGGTGGAGGCGTTGCAATACGCACGTTAAGCATAATGATACCTTTCTCTTCTGGATATGAAGCCATTGAGTAAGCACGGATAATATGCTCATCCACTTTAGACACATAACGCCATAAATCGTATTTGTCCCAATCTTCGTGGTATTCTTCTGGAATATCAAAATCTTTATAGTAAACCGTATGTGGATCAGCTTCGATTTGGATATAACCACCCGCACGGAAAGGTACTTCTTCGCCTTCAGGAATCGCTAATTTAAGCTCTTTGATGAAGGTTGCTTTGTTATCGTTAGAAATAACAGTACATTCCCATTTTTTCACGCCGAAGATTTCTTCTGGAAGTTCAACGTCCATGTTGCCTTTTACATTCACTTGGCAAGCTAAACGATAACCTTCTTTTGCTTCACGTTTATTAATATGAGAAAGCTCAGTTGGGAGAATTTCACCACCACCACTTTTCACTTTCACAATACATTGGCCACAAGAGCCACCGCCACCACAAGCAGAAGAAACGTTATAACTGAATTCCAGAGAATGACATAAAGCCAAGCGCCATCAAGCCTGCAGTAATAAAGGTAATCCCTAATCCTTTTAAGCCTGCCGGTACATCGGCATATTTCATTTTTTCGGTTAAGCCTGCAAGCGCAACGATTGCTAACATCCAACCAAGCCCCGCACCTACACCATAAACTGCAGATTCTGCAAAAGTGTATTCACGTTGTACCGCAAAAGATACACCACCAAAGATCGCACAGTTTACGGCGATAAGTGGAAGGAAGATACCTAATGCGTTATAAAGTGCTGGGAAGAATTTATCTAAAGTCATTTCAAGTAATTGAACAAGACCCGCAATAATCCCGATAAAGGTAATGAAGTTTAAAAACTCAAGGCTTACACCTTCTACCAATGCGCCATCTTTTAATACATGTTCATACACAAATTGGTTCGCAGGTACCGCAATACCAAGTACTACTGTTACCGCAACACCAAGGCCAAATGCCGTAGAAACTTTCTTAGAAACCGCAAGGAAAGTACACATCCCTAAGAAGAAAGAGAGCGCCATGTTTTCAATGAAGATTGCCTTCACGAATAGGCTAATATAA
>JAGZXE010000032.1:0-10612 GCA_018378615.1 Parahaemophilus parainfluenzae | reverse complement strand
AAACGCCTTATTTTTATATCAAGATCAACAAGGTTGTCTCGCCGTTTGTGAACGCTTACAACAACGACAAGTCTTGCAATCTCAACGTGATTTATATGAACTTTATCAACAGTTTACCCAACGCTTTCCTGAAACAATAGAACAGATTTACGTGTATCAAACGCCCGATATGTTGAATTCAGACACAATTGAATTACAGCCTAAGGATTGGCAGCGTATCGAAACAGATCTTCCTTTCATCGCTTTAGGCAATGCACTCTGGCAAACCGATTTAAAGCTAGTGGATTTATCCTCAAAAACGACTGCACTTTTGACTCCAAGTAATCGGGAGAGTGGTGATGTTAAGTCTTAATCTATTGCCTTGGCGCTTAGAACAACATCAAAAGGCCTTTCGTCGTTTTATGTGGCAAGGTTTAATTTGGCTAGCTTGCTCAGTGTTGATTGTCATTGGATTGAACCAACTCAATGAACAACAAGCGCGAACCCTAAATCAGACAAAAGAAAAACTGACACAAATTACTCATCAAGTCCATCAGAAACGCATTCAAGTTCAGCAACTACAAAGTAACTTAAAAGAACTGAATGAGCTGACAGAAATGGAGACGGAATATGTGTATCGAATGCTTAATTTATTAACTGAGTTGCCATTACAACAAGGTGAGTTAGATGAATTTAAGCTCAATGCTAAGCAAGTTGTCCTTTCAGGCATGACAGAAAGCCAACAAGAGTTTGAAGAGATACATCAATTTCTCAAACGCCATTTTACAGAGGTTAACTTAACTAAGTTTCAACCGGTGCAACAGCAGTTATTTTTTCAATTTGATATTCCGCTATCGGAGCCTGTGCAATGAGGAATCTTATCAACGAGCTTATTCAAAAAAGTGCACAAAGTTGGTTTGGGCGATGGCTTCGATTACCTCAAATGGCCCATGCTGCCTTTTGGTTGTGTGCATTAAGTGCGGTCATCTTTTTACCTGTTTTTCGTTATGTTGAAAACAGTAGTGAACAGTATCGACTTGACGCAGAATTGAGTTTGCAGCAGCAAGAGTGGGAGAAGCAGGAAAAGATTTTACAAACCTTAAGGCAAAAGTCAGACAGCCGACAACTTTCTCCAGAATTGGCTAATTCTGTGTTGCCGATCAATCAGCATGTACAGGCGTTGTTAAATAGGCGGCTTCGAGCATTGGATTTACGTTGGGATTTTTCTCAACAGATTTTGTTGCATTTGTCATTGCAAGGCTATTTTGTTGATTTACAACAATTTTTGACCGCACTTGTAAACAATGTTCCTACACTTTCTTTAACTCAATTAAACATTGAGAAATTAGATGGAGAGGAAAATGCTTCTATTACATGTGAGTTAATTTTCCAATTAAATAAGGACAAACAATGAGAAAGCTCTTCTTGATCTTGATAGCGTTTTTTTCTGTATCGTCATTTTCGCAAGATCCTTTTGATCGTAAACAAAGAGAACAAACCGAATATCCAAAAGAGGGGCTCACCCTACCGCCGGTGTCGGCTTGCGTTTATTCGGAGCCGAGACTAGCGGAGGAACGCCCATTGGCTCAGCTACATATTGTGGGTGTCGTGCAATACGGTAAACAGGCAGAAGTGTTATTTAATGATGATGGGCATATTCTTTCCGCTCAAGTCGAGCATAGAATTGGACAGGAAGGCTATTTAATCGAAAAAGTGAGTAAAAACAGCGTGACGCTTCAAGGTTATAAAGCAGGGCAATGTGAACAAACGACCTCAATCATAATGAGATTTTAAAATGGTAAAGCAGAAAATAAAAACAAAGTGCGGTCAGTTTTTAATGTGTTTTTTGATCCTATGGACAACTTACTCAGCAGCAGAAAATCGCGTCTTTTCACTTCGCTTAAAACAGGCACCAATGGTGGCAACACTCCAGCAACTTGCCCTTGAGCAAAATACCAATTTAATGATTGATGATGAGCTAGAAGGAACGCTTTCATTGCAATTAGATAACGTGGATTTTGATCGTTTATTGCGTTCTGTTGCCAAGATCAAAGGGCTCTCTTTTTATCAAGAAAATGAAATTTATTATTTGGGTAAGCCTTCTCAACATGAACAATATGCAGAGAAAATGACAGAACCTATGGCGATTAGTGGAGAAAGTTTGCCTAGTGAAATACCACTTGTGAGTACAACGGTTAAACTGCATTTTGCCAAGGCCTCTGATGTGATGAAATCGTTAACAACTGGTAGTGGTTCTTTGCTTTCATCTAGCGGCACGATTACATTTGATGACCGAAGCAATGTATTACTGATTCAAGATGATGCACGTTCTGTCAAAAATATCAAAAAATTAATCGCAGAGTTGGATAAACCCATTGAGCAAATCGTGATTGAAGCACGTATTGTGACGATTACAGATGAAAGTTTGAAAGAATTAGGTGTGCGTTGGGGCATTTTTAATCCTACTGAGGCAGCCCATCGAGTGAGTGGTAGTCTAGATGCGAATGGCTTTAGTAATATCAGTAATAATTTAAATGTAAATTTTGCGACAACGGTCACGCCAGCCGGCTCATTAGCACTTCAAGTAGCCAAAATTAATGGCCGATTATTAGATTTAGAATTGACCGCACTTGAACGTGAAAATAACGTAGAAATTATTGCAAGCCCTCGCTTACTCACGACCAATAAGAAAAGCGCAAGCATTAAACAAGGGACAGAAATTCCTTATGTGGTGACAAATGGGAAAAATGACACTCAATCAGTGGAATTTCGAGAAGCGGTGTTGGGATTAGAAGTCACACCGCATATTTCGAAGGATAATAATATTTTATTGGATTTATTAGTCAGTCAAAACTCCCCGGGAAATCGTGTAGCTTACGGGCAAAATGAAGTCGTATCCATTGATAAACAAGAAATCAATACACAAGTTTTTGCCAAAGATGGGGAAACAATTGTATTGGGTGGTGTATTCCACGATACGATCACGAAAGGTGTCGATAAAGTGCCATTATTGGGCGATATTCCAGGTATTAAGCGTCTATTTAGTAAGGAAAGTGAACGACATCAAAAACGCGAACTCGTCATTTTTGTGACCCCTCATATTTTGAAACAAGGTGAAAGAATGGAAATGGCTAAGAAAGAAAAGCATTTTAAGCAAGTTGAAAAAGTGAAAAAATAAAGTGCGGTCAATTTCTTTTATGTTTTCTCATTTTTTTCAGTTTAGCTGTGTGTATTGCAAGCGATCGATTCATCTAGGACGAAATGGATTGTGCAGTCGATGTCAAAAGCAAATCAAAACTTTTCCTTATTGTGGGCGATGTGGTTCACCTTTGCAACATTATGCAATGGGTTGTGGACATTGTTTGAAAAATGAACCCGCTTGGGATCGTATTGTGATTATTGGGCATTATCTCGAACCGCTTTCTTCACTTATTCATCGTTTTAAATTCCAAAAACAGTTTTGGTTAGATCTGAGTTTATCGCGTTTGCTTTATCTTGCGGTGCGAGAGGCAAGACGAACGCATGGGCTCTCTCTGCCACAGGCGATTATTCCCGTACCGCTATATCATTTTCGGCAATGGTATCGGGGTTATAATCAGGCTGATTTATTGGCTAATTGGTTAAGTGGTTGGTGTGATGTGCCTAACTGTCATCATGTGGTGAAACGGATTAAACATACCCATACTCAGCGAGGTTTAACCGCGAAAGATCGACGACACAATCTTAAAAATGCTTTTACAGTGAATACCAAAAAGCCCTTTCCTTATGAGCGAGTTGCCTTGGTAGATGATGTGATTACGACCGGCTCAACGTTAGCAGAAATAGCTAAACAACTTCGGAAATTAGGTGTAAAAGAAATTCAAGTGTGGGGCTTAGCTCGAGCCTAAATTTTTTAAAGATAGGATTTACCTATATCTATAAAAATAGGAATAAATGTAGAAAAAATTGCCATATAGGAGTATCATTCTTGATATATTGTATCAAGTATTAGGATTTTATTTATGGAAAAAATTTTTATTTCAGATGCGGCACAAGCGCATTTTCGGAAACTTTTAGATACACAAGAAGAAGGTACTAATATTCGTATTTTTGTAGTTAATCCAGGTACACCAGGAGCAGAGTGCGGCGTGTCTTATTGCCCACCAAATTCAGTTGAAGCAACTGATACTGAAATGAAATACGATACTTTTTCAGCATTTGTGGATGAAATCAGCTTACCGTTTTTAGAAGATGCGGAAATTGATTATGTAACCGAAGAGCTTGGTGCTCAACTGACTTTAAAAGCACCTAACGCTAAAATGCGTAAAGTTGCAGATGATGCGCCTTTAATTGAGCGCGTAGAGTACGTGATCCAAACGCAAATTAATCCACAATTAGCCAGCCACGGCGGTAAAATCACATTAATTGAAATTACTGATGATGGTTATGCCGTTCTACAATTCGGCGGTGGCTGTAACGGTTGTTCAATGGTTGATGTCACCTTAAAAGACGGGGTAGAGAAACAGTTAGTTTCGCTCTTCCAAAATGAATTAAAAGGTGCACGAGACGTAACAGAACACCAACGTGGTGAACATTCTTATTATTAAGAATCGAAGACGAAAAAGGGCGAATCATTCGCCCTTTTATTTTTTAAGCAGCAGATAATTTCTGTAACAATCTATCCATGGCTCGATACCCTAGCGCTTCTGCTAAATGAGGTTGTTGTATCTCTTTTTCGCCATTCAAATCGGCAATTGTACGTGAGACTTTTAAAATCCGATGATAGGCTCTCACTGAAAGTCCTAGCTTATTCAGCGCCTTCTCAAGAAACAGGGCATCTTTATCTTGTAATTTACAATCCCGTTCAATTTCTTTGCTTGAAAGATACGCATTGATTTTACCGGCTCGAGCAAGTTGAATCTCTCTCACTTTTAACACTTTATCTCGTACTTGTTGGCTTGTCTCACCTCTATCTCCCGCATTTTGTAAGCTACCTTGTGGCAGAAGAGGGACTTCAATAGATAAATCAAAACGATCTAAAAATGGCCCTGAAAGGCGATTTAAATAACGCATCACTTGCTGCGGCGAGGTGCGGTTATGTGTTCCGGTATAATGCCCCGTTGGACTTGGGTTCATCGCAGCAACTAATTGAAAGCGAGCAGGGAATTGGATTTTCGCATTGGCACGAGAAATAATAATTTCTCCACTTTCTAAGGGCTGACGAAGCGCATCCAGTACTTTTCGCTCAAACTCAGGTAGTTCATCAAGAAAAAGTACGCCGTTATGTGCGAGCGATATTTCGCCAGGTTTTGGAATCGTTCCTCCACCCACTAAGGCGGGTAATGAGGCACTATGATGTGGCGCTCGAAAAGGACGTTGTTTCCAGTTCTGAAAATTTAATTCATTTTGTACTAAGCTTGTGACCGAGGCGGTTTCAATGGCTTCTAAATCAGTCATTTCTGGGAGTAATGCAGTGAGACGACTTGCTAACATAGTTTTACCTGTCCCTGGTGGGCCTAAAAAGAGCAGATTATGTTGACCTGCAGCCGCAATTGTTAGGGCTCGTTTGGCATGCTGTTGACCAATAATATCGGTCAAATCCAAGTGATTTTTAGTTGAAAATCCGACCGCACTTTCTTGTGCGAGTAATGAGGCCAAAGGTAATTTTTCTTGATTATTTAAGAATTGCACGACTTCCAAAAGGTTTTTAGCGAAATAAGTCTCTTGTTCTGAAACAAGCGAAGCTTCATTGGCATTTTGATAAGCGATAATTGGGGATCGTTTTGCTTTTTGAGCCGCTAAAATGGCAGGAATAACACCGTGTACGCCACGTAATTCTCCCGTCAATGCGAGTTCACCAACGAATTCAAATTGTTTTAAACGGCTACCGTCGAGTTGATCCGATGCAGCTAAAATACCGATTGCAATAGGTAAATCAAATCTCCCTCCTTCTTTGGGTAAATCAGCTGGTGCAAGGTTGACGGTGATGCGTTTAGCAGGATATTTGAACTGGGCATTCATTAACGCACTTCTGACACGATCTTGCGCTTCTTTTACAGTTTTTTCGGGTAGGCCAACTAAGGTAAATCCAGGTTTTCCGTTACTTAAGTGTACCTCAATGGTAACAAGAGGGGCTTGTACACCTATTGAGGCACGGCTATAAACAATGGCAAGAGACATTCAGATTCCTTAAAGTGCGGTCTAAAATAATCAGATTTTCGCACTATAAAAAAAGCACAGAATGAAATCATACATTCTGTGCTTTTTTTGCGATCTTGATCGCAGAAATTACTTTTTCTTTATCAAAAATTACGAAAAAAGTGGCGCAAACCAACTATCTAATTTGGCCGCTAATTTATCAATACCAATTTTATTTTGTGCAGAAAAGGCTTCGACTTGAATATCACCTTGGAAGGGTAAAATCGCTTCACGTACCATTTTGACTTGTTTGCTACGTGCACTTTGGCTGAGTTTATCCGCTTTAGTTAAAAGTAACATGATCGGTAAATCAGCAGAAACTGCCCATTCGATCATTTGTTGATCGAGATCTTTTAACGGATGACGAATATCCATCAGAACAACAAGCCCGCCTAAACATTCCCGTTTTTGCAAATATTCCCCGAGGGATTTTTGCCACTCGATTTTCATTTTCTCAGGAACGGCAGCATAGCCATAGCCAGGTAAATCCACTAGTTTACAATTCGGCTCCACCTCAAAAAGATTGATGAGCTGTGTTCGACCTGGTGTTTTAGAGGTTCGAGCTAAGCTTTTCTGATTGGTTAATGCATTAAGCGCGGTTGATTTACCTGCATTTGAGCGTCCAGCAAAAGCAATTTCAATTCCTGTATCTTCTGGAATGGAGCGAATATTTGGAGCACTCGTGAGAAAATGCGTTTTATGATAATTCAGTTTAATTTCAGACATAATAGTTCCTTTCATCAATTGACCCTAGCATATCACAAATAGAAAAATTGCTGAAATTATGAGAGAATGCGAGCTTTGCATGATTTAAAGCCTCTTTAATTATATTAATAACTATGGAATCTCAAGAGAATCAATATCGCTGGCCAAAAGCGGAAGCCATTTATCCCGATAGGCCAGGGCGTTCTTATGCGCTTAAGCGCCTACGTTATCGTCTTCGTTCTTTTTTACATCGAGGATCAATTGCTCATTTTGAGCAATTTATTAATCAGCATCCTTTTCTTGTCACATTATTAAATGAACATGCGGATTATAGCTATCCATTAGTTTATCGTTTTTTAGATAAACGTTTTAATAGCAAACAGCGTTTCGAAGCTATTTGTGACAATCTACTTTTTTTACCTGAAAAATTGACCGCACTTTCAGCATCTATTTATAAAACGCCATTAAGTTTTGGTGAAGTGATTCCTGATTTTGAAATGACATTGTCGATGACCACACACCAACCGATGGAAGGCTATTGGGTATTGGAATTATGGCATAAACCACGTAATGAATTAGTGTATTTGCTTACTTTTGCCAAACTTGATGAGGCATTACTTATTTCTGTGGTGCAGGGACCCAATTTTGAAGGTTCCAAAGAGATGGTGAAGCAACTCACAAAAACTTGTCATGGTTTACGCCCTGCTTATTTGATGGTGGAAACAATGAAAGCATTGACGAAAGCATTAGGTTTCAAAACATTATTAGGTATTCCACAAAAATATCAAAATAAATCGCGTTTTATTCAAAGTTCACATTATGTTGTAGATTATGATGCGATTTTTGCTGAATCAGGTGGACAGTTGAAAGACTATTGGGAATTACCTTTAGAGAGCGATAGAAATCTTGATGAGGTACCGAGTAAGAAACGTTCTATGTATCGCAAACGCTATGCAATGCTAGATGATTTGGCTAAAGTAATTGAAGAAAAATTAGAATTGTAAAAGTAAAAAGTGCGGTGAATTTTAACCGCACTTTTTGTTTTATAAGACTTTCAAACAAGCCACAAAATGGCTGTTGTTTTGGCTGGTGAAAGGTGGTTTTTGTTTCGCGCAATTTTCATCAGCTTTTAGGCAGCGGGTACGGAATACGCAACCAGACGGCGGATTAATTGGCGAAGGCAACTCGCCTTCAAGCAATTCAATGGATTTATTGCGTTCCAATTTCGGATCGGGAATCGGAACAGCAGACATTAAGGCTTTGGTATAAGGATGTTTAGTGTTGTTATATACTTCCTCATCGCTGCCTAATTCCATAGCATTGCCTAAATACATGACTAACACGCGGTCAGAAATGTGTTTTACCACTGCTAAGTCATGGGCGATGAAAATTAAGGAAAGCCCCATTTCTTTTTGCAGGGATTTCAATAAATTTACCACTTGAGCCTGAATGGACACGTCTAACGCAGAAACGGGTTCATCACAAATGATCATTTTCGGCTCAATGATTAACGCTCGAGCGATACCGATACGCTGACATTGGCCACCAGAAAATTCATGAGGATAGCGGTTAATCAAGTTCGGTAAAAGCCCAACTTTCAACATCATCGCTTGCACTTTTTCTTTCACTTCAGCGGCACTTAAGTGCGGTTGGTAGATCTTTAATGGTTCGGCAATGATTTCGCCAATGTTCATTCGCGGGTTGAGAGACGCGAGCGGATCTTGGAAAATCATTTGAATATCTTTACGAGTATCTTTCCATTGTTTAGCTGATTGTTTTCGTAAATTTTTACCAAGCCACAAGATTTCCCCTTCACTCGCTTCGACTAAGCCGATGATGGCACGTGCAAGCGTGGATTTACCACAACCCGATTCACCAACTACACCAAGAGTTTCACCTTCATAAAGCTTAAAGGAAACATCCTTTACTGCTTTTAAGGTTTGAGGTTTGGCGAAGAAAAGAGATTTATCATTTTTAATTTTAAAACTGACGCCTAAGTGATTGACTTCAAGGAGTAATTCTTTGTTATTTGAAATTGTCATAGGGTAAATTTCTCCACGGGTAACCAACAATTGCGTAACTGACTTTCATTAAATGCGGTCAGTTTTGGCGCAGTTTGGCATTGTTCGGTAGCAAATTGGCAACGAGGTGAGAATGGACAACCTTTTGGCAAATGCAATAAATTTGGTGGATTGCCTGGAATGGTGACCAAGTGTTCTTCATTGCCATCTAAGCGAGGAATCGCATCCATTAAGCCAATAGAATAAGGATGGGTTGGATGATAGAAAATTTGCTCTGCTGTGCCGTATTCCATGGTTCGTCCGGCATACATCACCATCACTTGATCGCAAATACCTGCTACCACACCTAAATCGTGAGTGATCATAATAATCGCGGTATTAAATTCACGTTTTAACTCATTTAACAAGGTCATGATTTGCGCTTGAACGGTTACATCCAAAGCAGTGGTGGGCTCATCGGCAATGAGTAGTTTTGGACGGCATAATAAGGCCATCGCAATCATCACCCGTTGACGCATACCACCTGAAAACTCGTGTGGGTACATGCCCATGCGTTTTTTAGCTTCTGGCATTTTTACCGCATCCAGCATTTTCACGGATTCAGCAAAGGCAGTTTGTTTATCATAACCTTTGTGTAACTGTAGCACTTCCATGAGCTGTTCACCGATTTTCATGTAAGGGTTGAGAGACGTCATCGGGTCTTGGAAAATTATGGAAATTTGCTCGGCACGGATTTTATTCAATTCAGCCTTCGGTAAATTAACCAATTCTTTACCTTCAAAGATTGCGGAACCTTCCACTGTTTCGGATCGAGTGCATCACGCAACCCGTCACCGATAAAGTTAAAACAAAATAGGGTAAGGCAAAGGAAAAATGCCGGGAAAATTAATAACCAAGGCGACACTTCCATTTGCGCAGCACCATCACTTAATAGTGCGCCCCAGCTACTCATTGGCTCTTGTGTTCCTAAGCCTAAGAAACTTAAGAATGATTCGAATAGAATGAGTCCTGGTACTTCAAGTGAAGCATAAACTGCTACTAGGCCCAATACATTCGGAATAATGTGTTTGAAAATGATTTGGCGGCGTGACACGCCACAAACGATAGCGGCTTCGACGAATTCTTTATTTTTCAAACTAAGGGTTTGACCACGTACGATACGTGCAAGACCAAGCCAAGCAATGGCACCAATTGCGATAAAAATTAAGAAAATGTTTTGGCCAAAAAGGGTCACTAATAAAATGACGAAGAACATAAATGGAAATGAGCTAAGAATTTCCAAAAAGCGCATCATCAACATATCCGTTTTACCGCCTACATAGCCAGAAATCGCACCATAAATTGTGCCGATAGTGACGGAAATAAAAGCCCCTGCGATTCCGACCAATAATGAAATACGTCCACCAATAGCGGTACGTACCAATAAGTCTCGACCAGAAGCATCCGTACCGAAGAAGTGATAGCCTTCCATTGTTGGTGGGGAGCTCATCATATTCCAATCGGTATCTTCATAGGTAAAGGGGAAGAACCAAGGTGCTACGGTAATAAATACAATAATAAACGCCAAAATAATCAGACTGGCAACGGCCGCTTTGTTACGGAAAAAACGGCGTTTCGCATCTTGCCATAGGCTGCGGCCTTCCAGTTGCATTTCTTCAATACGGTCAGCCACTTGTTCCACAAAATCCGCATTTTTCTGATTAATCGGCTGAGTACGATAATCTGTCATA
>JAGZXE010000031.1:0-10058 GCA_018378615.1 Parahaemophilus parainfluenzae | reverse complement strand
TTTCTTTGATGAAACGCAAGCAATTACAGTTGGACTTTCACCACTGTTTTACAAAGTTCTCTTTTTTACACTCTTGAGTGCTTGTGTCGTTGCGGCATTGCAAACTGTCGGGGCGATTTTAGTGATTGCGATGGTAATCACACCAGGCGCAACCGCCTATTTACTTACTGACAAGTTCAAAACTCTTATCAAAATTGCCGTAGCATTAGGCGCAATCACTGGTTTCGTCGGTGTCTATTTAAGCTATTATCTGGATGGCACAACAGGTGGTGTCATCGTAACATTACAAACCTTGTTATTTTTATTAGCTTTTCTATTCTCGCCTAAATACGGATTAATGAGTCAAAAACGACGTAAGGCGGTGGCCCATGAGTGAAATATTCACTATTTTCGCTGAGCCATTTCAGTTTGACTTTATGCAAAATGCGTTACTCACGGCATTAGTGGTTGCTGTTATCTGTGCACTACTCTCTTGCTATTTGGTGTTGAAAGGATGGTCATTGATGGGCGATGCCATTTCCCATGCGGTCCTGCCTGGTATTGTCTTAGCTTTTATAGCCGGTATTCCATTGGTGATTGGTGCATTTGTCTCAGGTATTGCCTGTGCCTTAGGGGTGGGTTATTTAAAAGAAAATAGCCGTATCAAAGAAGATACCGCTATGGGGATTGTATTTTCGGGGATGTTTGCCATTGGTTTGGTGCTGTTCACTAAAATCCAAACCTCACAACATCTCACACACATCTTATTCGGTAACGTATTAGGTGTAAGCCGACAAGAGCTGATTCAAACGGCTATCATCGCCTTAATCATTTTTATTTTACTAGGCTTAAAGCGTCGTGATTTTCTCCTCTACTGCTTTGACCCTAGCCATGCCCGTGTTGCAGGTCTTTCGCCTAAATTATTACATTATGGACTACTCACACTACTTGCACTCACCATTGTGAGTACGATGCAAGTTGTTGGGGTTATCTTAGTTGTAGCGATGCTAATTGCACCTGGCATCACTGCTCTCACACTGACGAATCGATTCGATAAGATGCTAGTTATCGCGATTATCAGCGCAGTGACTGCAAGCCTATTAGGCGTACTACTTAGCTATCATTTTGATGCCTCTACTGGTGCATGCATTATTTTGTTACAGGCTGTATTTTTCTTAATTGCCCTGGTTTATAGCAAAATAAAAGTGCGGTTAAATTTCTAAATAAAAAAGCTAACATTTCTGTTAGCTTTTTATTAAAAGTTTATTTGCAAGTTGATAAACCTGTTTAATCCCTTTGGTTTCTAGACTCCAAGTACTAAGCTCAACTCTGATTAATTCTGGATATTTCTTACTTATATCTCGTAAAGCATTACCAACCGATTTTCTAACATATTCACTAGGATCATCTCTTAACGCAGCTAATCTTCTAATAGCTTCATTTGGATTTGCCTTGAAATATGGTCTCCCAGTCCATATTCTCAAGCCCTCAGTAACTGCTCTTCTTGTATTATGATTACTATTCTTTAACCAATCATCTATAACAGGAAGAGCTTTTTCGTATCCAATTATTTTACAAAACTCATCAAATGATTTTGCCAATACTTCTTGAACTCGCCAGTTGCTGTCTTTAGATACCTCATCTCTTAAAAACATTAAGATGTTTTTATCCTCGGATAAGTATCCAAAAAGAAATACACTATACATTCTTACTTGATACACTTCAGACTGATATGATAAAAATGCCAATTTTTTGATGAATTCACTATCATTAGATTTATAATCAGTAAACGCTCTTTTTTCTTCCTCTTTGAAACCGTTTTCTATTGAAGAAAATTCTCTTTCTAGGCTTTCAATATATTCATTCAAATGAAGGTCACCTCGCTCATAAAAAATCAAATTTTAATAGATAAAAGTGTTAGAGTTTCATAATGCGCTGTATGCGGGAACATATCAAATAATTGAATTTGAGTAAGTTTATAATTGGTTAGATGCTGCAAATCTTTTCCCATGGAAATCGCGTTGCAACTAGAATAAAGAATAAAGTGCGGTTGCATTTCATTGAGAAATTCAGCGAGTTCCTTTCCGATACCTCGACGAGGCGGGTTGACGATCACCAAATCCGGTTTATTTTCATCTTGTGCTAAAGCAAAATTAGCGGCATCCAAAGATTGGAATTTAACGTTGTTTAGCCCTAACACCTGAGCGGATTGAGTCGCTGCTTGAATAGCGGATGGCGAAATTTCAATCCCCGTCAATTCCACGTCTTGTTGATGTTTGTCCTGCAAAGCTTTAGCGCAATGCAGTCCAAATCCACCTACACCACAAAAGAGGTCCCAAAGTTTAGTAATCGGCAAATCTTGTACCCAATCTTGTGCCGTTGCATATAGCCCTTGTGCTACCAGTGGATTCGTTTGGAAGAAACCTTGAGGGCGAATAAACAACGGAATACCGTTAAAGCTTTCTGATAAGGTGTGCTGTTCAGTTAAAAAGATTTCTTTCTCACCTTCTAAGATCGCCGCATGTTGAGGTTGGATATTCACACTCACCACTTCAAGTTGTGGTAATTTTTCCAATAACCCTGCAAATTCACGTTGAATTAACGGCAATTTAGTTTCTGAACGCAATACAAAACGCAACATCAATTTTTTTGTATGTTGGCTTTCTGTGAGCAGAATATATTTGAGCTCACCTTTTTGCTTAGCCACGTTATAAGGGACTAAACCCGCGCGCCCAATAAAATCTTTTAGAATCGGAAAGAGTTCAGCAAAGCGTTGCGGATAAAGCGGACAATCACATAAATCCACCGCACTTTGTGGATCAGTCGGGTCTTGTAAAATACCTAAAATGGGACGTTCCACCGCGCCACTTACAACCATTTTCGCTTTATTACGAAAAGCTGACTCGGAGGAATAAAAAGGCGGATGCCAAATTAAATTATCACAATCTAATTTGACAAGTTGTTGTTTTAGATGCTCTTCTTTCTTGGCGAGTTGCTGTTCATAAGGCATTTCAAGCCATTGACAAGAACGGCAATCGCCTTTTTGATAATGATGGCAATCAATCATTTAGAAGCAAGCCACTCTTGTTGAAGTGCGGTCAGTTTTTGATGATTTTCAATCCAACGTGAAGTTTTGGTGAGTTCTGACCAATCAAAGGATTTTTGTTTAAAGAGTGATTTCAAGCGAGCTTGACGTGCTGCGAAATGCTCCGTTGTTTCCTCTAACTTCAGATTATCAAGTACTTGAATGACACCTTCACGTTCATTACAAAGCAATAATAAGTCACAACCAGCCTTCAAGGCTTTTTTACTGCGAGCCACAAAATCGCCCATAAAGCCTGCGCCCTTCATGCCTAAATCATCAGAGAAAATCGCCCCTTGGAAGCCTAACTGTTTACGCAAAATCTCTTTTAACCAATAAGTCGAGCCGCTTGCTGGCTGGCTATCACATTGCGTATAAATCACGTGAGCCGGCATAATCGCATCAAGCTTACTCTGTTGAATTAATTGCTGGAATGGCAAAATATCATGATTAAAAATCGTCTCTTTTGCACGCTCATCATAAGGGGTTTCAAGATGAGAATCGGCTAAAACATGGCCGTGTCCTGGGAAATGTTTTCCTGTTGTTGCCATGCCTGCTTGGTGCATACCATCAATAAAAGCTGCTGCTAAATTGACCGCACTTTTTACATCACAGCCAAAACTACGATCACCAATCGCACGACATTCGTGACCTAAATCCAACACCGGAGCAAAACTCAAATCAATATCTAGCGCCACCATTTCAGCCGCCATTTGCCAACCCGCTTCTTTTGCTATTTGCTGTTGCTGAGCTGAGTCCTCAACTAACGCCGCAAAAGCTTGCATTGCGGGGAGCTGAGTGAAACCTTCACGGAAACGTTGCACACGACCACCTTCCTGATCGACTGTAATCAATAAAGGCTTTTTCACTCGTTGACGAATGGATTTAATTAGTACTTGAACTTGCTGACGATCATAAAAATTGCGGGTAAATAAAATCAAACCCGCAACTAAAGGATGTTCCAGTAATTCAACTTCTTCTTGTTTGAGCTCATGACCTTCTAGGTCAATCAATAATGTGGACATAACTATTGTAAGTAAAGACGATAATTAGTACTTTCTGTGCTTGGTTTTGGTAGTTCAAACACTTTCTTCTCTTGTGGTTGCAATAAAATATTGCCTGATTGGCTTTCTTGCTGATTCGGCCAAACTTGCGTCACACCTTGTGTGTTATACCAATAAAGATGGTAAAGCACATTGAGTTGTTGTGTAGTTTTATTTTTTAAAGCCGCGGTATTATCCGACAAATCAACATCTAAAGCGGGTGCTAAATTTGCCGCCATATTTAAAATTGGCTTATTGGTTCCCACAATATTTGGTGCAGATGAACAAGCCGTTAAAAATAATACCGTTGCTGTAATTAGGATCTTTTTCATTATTTTGCCAACATTCTACCTAAAGATTCACCACCAACAAGATGCATATGAATATGGAATACTTCTTGTCCACCGTGTTTATTACAATTCACAATCAAACGATAACCGTCTTCGGCAATGCCTTCTTCTTTAGCAATTTTAGCCGCGACAGTAAATAAGCGACCCAAGGTAACTTCATCTTGTTCTGTCACATCATTAACCGTTGGAATGACTTTATTTGGGATAATCAAAATATGGGTTTTCGCTTGAGGTGAAATATCTCGGAATGCGGTCACTAATTCATCTTGATAAACAATATTGGCTGGAATTTCTTTGCGAATAATTTTGCTGAAAATGGTTTCTTGAGCCATAGTCTTCTCCTTGTTTTATATAAAAAAGTGCGGTCAAAATTTACCGCACTTTGCTTTTATTTTCCATCAGAAATTGATGATGAATGACATTTCAATCGGCTTAGTGAGCCGCACCTTCTTCTGAATCATCTTGATTAATAAAGCTGGTATTAATCTCGATTTGTGCTTTTTCACGTAATGCTTGCATTAACTGTCCTTGCAATTCGCCTTGACGCGCACGAACAAGTTGAGTGCTAAATTTCGCTAACTCTTGCTCATTTAAAGTAGGTTCTTCTACACGTTCAAGGGCAACCACAACCACATCACCTTTGCTGTTACGAGCAACTTGATAAGCCACTTTACCATCTTGTGGTTTTGCAATGGCAAATACACCTTCATAAAGCACTGGATCTTTATTATCCACTAACGTAAAGGTTTGTGGCTCACTAAAACTAATACCGGCAGGTAATTTGGTTGGATCTGCAGATAGCGCTTTAACGGCTTGCTCTGCTTTTTCAGTCAATACTTTATCGGCTTTTTCACGTTTTAAGAACTGCTCAATCGTAGATTTCGCTTCATCAAGGCTTTGTAAACCTTCAGCTTTATGATCCACGACACGCACCACAACAAATTCATTTTCACCAACCATTAATGGCTCAGAATTTGCGCCGCCGTTTGCAATATCTGATTCAAAAATGGCAGAAGTCACATTTGGGAAATTTAACGCCGCAGGGACATTATTTTTACCGAAATAATCTGTTTCTTCCACTTTCACGCCTGCTGCTTCTGCTACCGCAGCTAAAGAATCACTGCTTTCTGCTGCTTTTTCACGAACCGCTTTTTCTACTGCTTGGAAGCGGCTTTCTGCTAAGTTTTTACGCACAGTATCCGCAATTTGTTCTTTCACTTCTTCTAAAGTACGTTCTTTACGATCTTGCACTAAAATAATATGGTAAGCCCCATCCACATTAACCGGTGTGCTGTATTGACCTACATTTAATAATAATGCCGCATCTTCAAAGTTTTTTGGTAATTCGTTGTCTTTTACCCAACCTAATTCACCGCCTTGAGCACCAGAAAGTTTATCTAGGGATTTTGTTTTTGCTAACTCAGCAAAATCAGCGCCTTTTTGCAGTTCTTGATAAACCGCATCCGCTTCTTTCTCAGTTGATAATTGAATATGTGCTAATTTTTGGCTAATGAATTGCGCTTTATTTTCTTGATAATATTGCGCAATTTGTGTTTCAGTTACTGGTTGTAATTTACCTAATGCATTTGCCGAAACGCGAATATATTGCACTTTCGCTTGTTCAGGTTGAACAAGTGACTTCGCATTCGCATCGTAATACGCTTTAATTTCTTCGTCCGTTACTTTTTGTTTTGCAATTTCATCGGCTAATGGAAGAGTTGCAAGACGAGCGATACGTTTTTGGAAAAAGACTTGTGCGTTATCTTTTACTTGGGCTGGTACAACAAACTCACTGTCTGCCAAACCGTTTTGCATTTGTTCAAGTGTTAATGCATTACGTAAAATAGCCGCATAAGTATCGGATGTTAAACCATTTTGAGTCAATAATTGTTGATAACGCGCGTTATCAAATTTACCGTTAGATTGTAAGTTAGGATCGCTCACAATCGCACGTTTGATCATCTCATCACTTACACCTAATTTTAATTCTTTCGCATATTGACGGATTAATTCTTGATCCACCAAACGTTGAATTAAATTTTGACGAAGTGCGGTCACAAATTCCACAGAGTCGGTTTTCGCTAAGAAACTCTCGCCTTCTTGTTGTGCTCGCGCTTCAAACTCTTGGTTGTAACGATTTAAAAAATCTTGTTGAGAGATAGTTTCGCCATTTACTTTTGCAGCAAAACTCTCGTTGCCACCATACAAATAGCCTGACATCCCACCGATTAAAAATGAAACTGGAAGTAAAGCAAAGATCGCTTTCCCGATAAAGCTATGGGCGACGCCATGCATTTTTTCAATTAACATTCAATTATTACCCTTTTAAAAAAGACGAAGTTCGTAAGATTATAATCTAAAAGGCGAAAATTCGCACTTAAAAAACACCATGTTCGTGTAGGATTTTCACAGCCATGACTAATAACACTAAACCGCCAAAAATCTCTGCTTTGCTTTTGAATTTTTTCCCTAAAAAATGACCGCTCTTTACTCCAATAAAAGAGATGACAAAGGTTGTTAAACCTATGATGAAGACAGCCAATAAAATGTCCACGGAAAGAAAAGCAAAAGAGACACCGACGGCTAATGCATCAATACTCGTTGCCACACCTAGTGTTAGCAAGTGTTTTAAACTAATCAATGAGGGAGTAGGTTCATCATCCGAGCTAAGTCCTTCTCGAATCATATTCACACCGATGAGAGCAAGCAAAACAAAGGCAATCCAATGATCCCAATTTTGAATCATCTGACTAAATTGCAGCCCGACAACATAGCCTATCGCAGGCATGATGCCTTAAAATAACCCAAAGCAGCATGCAATAGCTAATGCTTGTTTCCATCGAAAAGCGCGCATTGCTAAGCCTTTAGAGATGGAAACGGCAAAGGCATCCATCGAGAGACCAAGCGCAATGACCCACAACATATGAAAAGTCATAAACTAAAGTTTATTTTCCAATACAGAAAGAACTGAAAATATTGCCGAGTAAATCATCCGAGGTAAATTGCCCCGTAATTTCACTCAGGTTAGCTTGCACTAAACGAAGTTCTTCCGCCAGTAATTCACCCGCATGAAACTCGGTTAATTGGACTAATCCAATTTGTAAATGTTCGGCCGCTTTTTCTAAGGCATCAAGATGACGACGACGAGCCAAGAAACCACCTTCCATCCCTGTTTGAAAACCCATCGCCTGTTTTAAATGCTCACGCAATAAATCTACACCCTGATGTGTTTGGGCAGATAAACAAACGGTCGTTGTTCCATTTTCTTCTTTTAGCCCAACTGCCTCGCCGCTTAAATCTACTTTATTACGAACGATAGTCACCGGCATATTATTCGGCAATTTTGATAAAAATTCTGACCGCACTTTTTCAATATTTTGGCTATCAGGATCGCTGCTGTCTAACATCAAAATTATACGATCGGCTTGCTCAATCTCTGTCCAGGCACGCGAGATCCCGATACGTTCAACTTCATCTGTCGCTTCACGAAGTCCTGCAGTATCAATAATATGTAAAGGCATGCCATCAATATGAATATGCTCACGCAACACATCGCGCGTTGTTCCTGCAATATCTGTCACAATGGCGGCTTCTCTGCCCGCTAAAGCATTCAGTAAACTTGATTTGCCTGCATTTGGACGACCGGCAATCACCACTTTCATCCCTTCACGTAAAATCGAGCCTTGTTTTGCTTCACTACGGACTAAATCAAGCTGAGTGATAATTTCTCGTAGTTTTGCTTCGATTTTACCGTCTGCCAAAAAGTCAATTTCTTCATCAGGGAAATCAATTGATGCTTCCACATAAGTACGCAGATAAATCACGGAATCCACTAACTGATTCACTTTATTAGAAAACTCACCTTGTAATGATTTTAATGCTGAACGAGCAGCTTGCTCCGAAGTGGCATCAATTAAATCGGCAATGGCTTCAGCTTGGGCTAAATCTAATTTATCGTTTAAAAAAGCCTGTTCAGAAAATTCACCTGGACGCGCAAGACGAACACCATCAAGTTGTAAGATTCGTTTTAGCAACAAATCTAATACCACTTGTCCGCCATGACCCTGTAATTCCAATACATCTTCACCGGTAAAGGAATTCGGCGATTTAAAATAAAGCGCAATGCCTTGATCTAATACTGCGCCATCAGCATCTTTAAAAGGTAAATAATCTGCCATTCTTGGTTTAGGACATTTACCTAGTACCGCTTGTGCAACCTCAACCGCTTTCGGGCCGGATACACGCAAAATACCAATACCGCCACGTCCTGGCGCTGTCGCTTGTGCGACGATTGTTTCTTTCATAAAAACTCACTAAAAATTGACCGCTCTAATATTGCGGTTATCTTGAGGAAAAATTAATTGGAAAGAGCATTAAGTTTCATTACTTCAGATGCATCAATATAGGAGAGCGAGCTCGTTCTTTTTTTATAAATTTGGAGTATTTGCCCATTCTCTACCGAATTATAAACCTTTTTAGAAGTAAATCTTTCATTTCCATATTGATTAGATGAAATATAAATACTATATATCGATTTGTTTTTACGCTTATAAGTAACCTCGGCTATATAATTTTCTTCTTGTCCCAAAATGGAAACATAGAACGTTAAGAAGGTGTTTGAAAGTAAGAAAAAGCAACAAAAAAAACAACCACACATAAAAACATACCCCAATACGGTTATGAATATGTGATAAAAAATATTTTCTTTGGGTTTCTTTTTATTGGTAGCTCTTTTAGGCTTTGCCTTTCTTTGTAAAAGGGCATTTTTCACTTCCCAATAAATCATGACAAAAAAAAGAAGAATGCTTAATACAAGGGAAACATAAACATCAAGACGTGCACCAGGAAGTAGTGTCTTATCCGAAAAAGTAGGATATATAATTAACCCAATTAAAATAAATAACGAAATGACTTTTAGTCTTGTATTGAGCATCATGAATATATGTAAAAAACCGCACCCAAAGGTGCGGTTAGTGATTATTTTTTACGGGTATGTAACCCTTTTTTCTCTAAACCACGGTAGATCATTTGTTGTTGTACGATAGTGATTAAGTTAGACACTAACCAGTAAAGTACGAGACCTGCCGGGAACCAGAGGAAGAAGAACATGAAGATCAACGGCATGAAGTTCATCACTTTTTGTTGCATTGGATCTGCAACTGGTGTCGGTGACATTTTTTGTAACAAGAACATTGATCCGCCCATTAAGATTGGGAGAATGTAGTAAGGGTCTTGTGCCGATAAATCTTGAATCCAACCAAAGAATGGTGCATGACGCAGTTCAACCGCTTCCATAAACGTCCAGTATAATGCGATGAAAATTGGCATTTGAAGGATTAATGGTAAGCAACCGCCAAGTGGATTTACTTTTTCTTCTTTGTAAAGTTTCATCATTTCTTGGCTCATACGTTGGCGATCATCACCAAAACGTTCGCGCATTTCTTGCATTTTCGGTTGCAACATACGCATTTTCGCCATAGAAGTGTATTGTGCTTTTGTGAGCGGATATAAAATCGCTTTCACCACTAAGGTGACACAAATAATTGCCACACCCCAGTTAGATACAATACTTTGAATGAACGTTAATAACCAGAATAATGGTTT
>JAGZXE010000030.1:0-26598 GCA_018378615.1 Parahaemophilus parainfluenzae | reverse complement strand
TATCAAATCTTATTATTTCGACAGTCGAAACCAAACCTTCGAATTGCCGCCTCTCACTCAGCAAGAAGAAGCGGATGTTTGTGTTATTGGTGCGGGTTTCTTCGGTTTATCTGCCGCCCTTGAATTAGCAGAAAAAGGCAAGAAAGTCATTGTGTTAGAAGGCGCGAGAGTGGGATTTGGCGCATCCGGCAGAAGTGGTGGTCAAGCCATCAACGGTTTTGAAGAAGGCATTGATGAATATATTGCACAAGTGGGCTTTGATAAAGCAAAACAACTTTGGGATATGTCGCTAGAAGCTATTGATATTATTGATGAACGTATTGCGAAATATGGCATTCAATGTGATTGGAAAAAAGGTTATGCCACATTGGCGTTAAATGAACGTCGTATGGACGATCTCATTGAAATGGAAAAAGCCAGCCACACGACTTTTGGCTATGACAAAATGCAACTTGGATTTAGTGGAAAAATCAGGTTGCATTGAAGTCAAAACCGATAAAAGTGCGGTCATTTCTCAAGACGTTATTTTAGCCACCAACGCTTATATTGATGCACTACCAAAATCCATTCATCACGGTATTAATCGCAAAATTTTACCGGTCGAGAGCTTTATTATTGCGACCGAACCTTTAGATCAAGCCACGGCTGATTCCGTGATCAACAATGGCATGTCTGTTTGCGATAACAATATCTTGCTCGATTACTACCGCTTGAGTGCGGATAACCGTTTGTTATTTGGTAGTGACTCAAGCTCAGAAAAAGATATGGTGCAAATTATGCGTGGCAATATGTTGCATGTTTTCCCACAGTTAGAAAATGTCAAAATTGACTATGGCTGGGCTGGGCCAATTGATATGACAATGAACGCAAGCCCGCATTTTGGTCGTATATCACCGCATATTTACTTTGCGCAAGGTTATTCTGGACACGGTGTCGCACTCACTGGACTTGCAGGACGCATTATTGCAGAAGCAATTTTAGGTAATGACGAACGTTTGAGAATTTTTGAAGGGTTGAAAGTCCCTTCGTTTTACGGTGGAAAATATCTTAAAAACTTAGCCACCAAGATCGGCGTACTCTATTACAAATTCCTCGATCGTTATCGTTAATTAAAAAACAAAAGGCGTGTTAAATACACGCCTTTATTGTTTCGATGACATTTAAGGTTTAATGTCTCGTAAAATAGGATTTTGCATGGAAATCAAGGTTTCCGTAGATTGAATTTCATCAATTAGCTGAATTTTAGTCGCCAGCACAGAATGTAATTCAGCAATGGTGTGTGTCATCACTTTAATAAAAATCGAATAGTTACCCGTGGTGTAATAGGCTTCCACCACTTCATCAAAAGTGTCGAGTTTTTTAATCACTTTTTCATAATCTTTTGCACATTAGATCTTTTTCAAAATATCTTATTTATTTTTGATAATATTCAACATTTAAAACAATGTAAAGAAATTACTTGAAATAATTTGTTATTTTATTGAATAATTCACAACAAATCTTACCAGTTATTATAAAAAGAAGGATAAATATGAAAAAGACGTTTATTTTACAACAACAAGAAATCAGCTTTGTGAAGAACACCTTTACTCAAAACTTAATTGAACAACTTGGTATCATCGAAGTGCAAGGTCCAATCCTTAGTGAAGTTGGCAATGGTATGCAAGATAACTTATCAGGTATTGAGAAAGCGGTTCAAGTAAACGTGAAATGTATCCCAAATGCGGTTTATGAAGTGGTTCACTCATTGGCTAAATGGAAACGTCATACTCTCGCACGTTTCCACTTCAAAGAAGGGGAAGGCTTATTTGTTCACATGAAAGCATTACGTCCAGACGAAGATTCATTGGATCAAACTCACTCTGTTTATGTGGATCAATGGGACTGGGAAAAAGTGATTCCTGAAGGTCATCGTAACTATGCTTATTTAAAAGAAACGGTACGTTCTATTTATCGTGCCATCCGTTTAACCGAATTAGCTGTAGAAGCTCGCTTTGACATCCCATCAAGCTTACCAAAAGAAATCACCTTCGTTCACAGTGAAGATTTAGTGAAACGCTACCCAGATCTTTCAAGCAAAGAGCGTGAAAACGCCATTTGTAAAGAATATGGTGCCGTGTTCTTAATTGGTATCGGTGGCAAATTATCAGACGGTAAACCACATGATGGTCGTGCACCAGACTACGATGACTGGACAACTGAATCTGAAAACGGCTACAAAGGCTTAAACGGCGATATTTTGGTATGGAATGCTGAGTTAGGTAAAGCATTTGAGCTTTCTTCAATGGGTATTCGTGTGGATGAATCTGCATTACGTTTACAAGTTGGTTTAACCGGTGATGAAGATCGCTTAAAAATGGATTGGCACCAAGATTTATTAAACGGCAAATTACCTCTCACCATCGGTGGTGGTATCGGTCAATCTCGTATGGCAATGCTTTTACTCCACAAAAAACACATTGGTGAAGTGCAATCAAGCGTATGGCCAAAAGAAATGTTAGAACAATATCAACATATTCTTTAATAGAAAGAGAAAATAAAAAGTGCGGTGAAATTTCACCGCACTTTTGTTTTTAGTAAATTAATTAATCTTGTAATGCACCACTGTTAAACATTGGCAATCCCATTGTTTTTAAGCTGTCGCGATAAATACCCAGCAAGTCTTTCTCCGTAATTTTTTGTAACTGATCTAACGGTTTATCTAACGCTGCTACGGTTTCAATCACAAGACCTTGTGGACCGGATTCTTGCGTCGCAATTTCAAATAATGCTTGTCCGCGACGAACATGACTACCTGAACTAATCAACACGGCATGTTTGATTTTGTGTTTCGCTAAAGAGTAACGAGAGAAAAGCGCATTTTCGACTGTTGAACGTGCATAGTTATCCGAATAAATACGGCTTGCATCAACGCCTTTCTCAATTAACCATTGCTTCATTAAATCCCCTTCGGTTTTATTGTTTTGCGGCACCCCGCCAGTCACAATAATTAACGCATCTGGATTTTGATTCGCAATTTCTAAGGTTTTCTCTAAACGTTGTACCAAAATGTCATGCATGCTACCGTCTGGATTTAAAGCGTATCCCAATGTAATAATCGCTGATTGTGCCGGTAACTTGGTTTCGAGTTTATCGGTAATTGGCTGATTCGCCGCTTTATCAATCACTGCAAAGACTTTCTCTAATTTGCTTGCGCTTTCTGGGGAAAGTTGTTTTAAGCGATCTAAATGTTTTGTCGCTTCCGCTTGGTTGCCTTTAAAACGATTCCATGCAGCCAAGTAAGTATGTGCTTTCACATCATCTGGCGCCACATCAAGCACTTTTTGATAAAGCTCAATGGCTTTATCTGTATTGCCGTTATAAATATTGGCATTCGCTGCACCAAACAAAAAATCTACACGATAAGGCTCAAGCTTATACGCTTCTAATAAAAGATCCGCAATACGCTCCATATTGGAAGGAAGTTTCGCGGTAAAACCTGCATTTGAAACACGAGCCGGTGAGTTTTGGATTTTCACTGCTTGTTCAAGCAACTCATCCACAACCTGTCTTTGAGTAAGAAGTTGTTGATAATTTAATTGAGGCTCAAGCACTTTCACTTCTGCCGTGCTGGCGAAGCTGTTTACGGCAAGAGATGAAAGCACAGCAAGTAAGGAAACCTTGAAGATTTTTTGCATAATTAATTCTCCATATTGGATTGAATAACAAAAAGAGCGGTCACTTTTTATCAGTTTCCGCTCTTTTCACTAAGCTTGATTCATCGACATACACAATAACGTCAATGGATGGATACAAGTCACATTAGATGACATATCGATCTGCCATTTACAAGTTTGGCATTCAGAGATCACGTAATCAAATCCGCCTGCATTGATGTTATCGAATAAGTTTTTACCGATAGATTGGGAAACCTCGTAGTTTTCTTCTTTGAAACCGTATGTTCCTGCAATACCACAACATTGTGATGGGAGCATCACCACTTCTAAACCTGGAATTTGTTTTAACACTTCCAAGGTGTATGGTGCCCAACCAGCTTTATCCACGTGACATGCAGTGTGATAAGCCACACGCAAATTCAATGGTTTAAGCGGTAAGGTTTTACCTTCTTTAAAGAGTTGATATAAGAATGGTGTCACCATGTGAATATGCGGACGAACTTTCGCATTGTCGATACCTAAAATATGATGATATTCATCACGTAAATTTAAGGAACAACTTGATGCTTCACTGATCACATCCAAGCCATTTTCATCCACCATTTTGCTGATGTAATCGGTATTAAATTGTGCGATTTTCTTCGCTCGTTCTGGGAATTGGTTCACGCTCAATGGCAAGCCACAGCATTTTTCTTTTTCCAATAACACCACGCCAATATCCATGGCATTGAACACTTGGATAAATTCTTTACCCAACTGTGGATTATTGTAGTTCACATAACAACCGTGATAATACGCCACTTTACGTTCGAATTTTTGTTGGCTTTCCAACATTTTCTTCATGTACCAGCTGCGGAACGTACCAAAAGAATATTTTGGTAACGTACGATGACGGCTGATTTTTAATGCTTTTTCCAACACAAATTTTGTTGCTTTCAAACCTGTAATCGTATTCACAATTGGTGCAAGCGGTGTATTAAGTGAACCCATAATATCGGTATTACTTAAAATCGCATCACGTAATTTTTGCACAGCCGGTTTGTGTTGTTGAGCCAGGTATTTATTTCTTGCGCGGACGATAATGTCACCAATTTTTACATCTGACGGACAGGCAATTTCACAACGTTTACAGTTAGTACAGTATTTCAATGCTTCATCATAAAGCTCGGCTGATTTTAAGCGTAAACGCTCACCATCCGGACCTGATTGTTTTGGACCCGGGTATTTTGGATTTTGACGCGAAACCGGACACACTGCAGTACATGCCGTACATTTAATGCAGCTCTCAAAGCTTTCATCAAAGGCATGATGATGTTGTGGTGCATTAAGGGATTGTTTTGCATTATCAATTAATTGTTGAATGTTCATAACGCCTCCTTAATGTGTGTTGTGAAGAATTTCATCAGCAACAGCAAGCGCTGTTACTACTGCTACGCCAGAACCACAACCAAGCTCTAACGCATTGAAACCACCAACCACATTACCCACCGCATATAAATTCGTTAAAAATTGACCGCCCTTTTGTACTTGGCATTGCGCATTAATCGCCACACCTGCAGATTGATACGGTTGTGGATTTGAGAAACGGTGATCAGTCCAAGTAAAGCGATCCGTATCGTTAAAACCTTCCACACCGATGATGTCAGAATGGAATACGGGCTCGTAGATTTTATCGAATTCAGAAACTAAACCTTTACTGAAGAAACTGCCGGAAGCTAAAACAAAATGCTCAGCAGTGATTTCTTCCTCTTCGTGCAAACGCGTTTGAATTGCACGAACTTTGTTGCCATGAAAATGCGCTTTTAATGCGCTATCACCATTCATCATGAGTCCGCCTAATTTCTCAAAACGATGGCGTAATTGAATACGTTGACGCATGCCTAATAAAGAAGGCGGTAAAGTTGGCAATTCAAATAATGGCAAGCCAGTTGCTTTACGAAGTGATTCCATAAACTCTTGATTTTCTAAACCGAAACAAGCTGGTAAGAAAATTGCTTCAGTGCCTTTGGCTGCTTCTTTCATTTCAGCCACAAGATCATCAAATTTCAATTTATATTCTAAAACTTGCGCAATATTCACACTGCGGAATTCACGCGAATTGGCACGTAGCTGATCTAATTCTGGAATATTTGATTCCGCTAATTTTTCGAAATCTTGCGCTTTCGCTAATACGCGTTCAGCACCCATAATGCTATAAGGGTGTTGTGGTAATTGAGCTGCAAGTGCGGTCAAATTTTCAGGAATATTTTTAACAAACGCACCGTTTGGTAAACGGCTTAATAAATCTAATGAGCCAGATGCAAAATCAATCGCCGCTTGGCCGTTATTGATAATGACACAACGTTTGCCTTGTTCTTGTAGGGCGATGCCGCAAGTTAAACCTGCAAGGCCGCCACCAATAATCACTACATCAAAATTCATTGTTATCCGTCCCTTGCTGTTTGTCAGTTTCAAGCGGTTGAACATCGTTTAAGCCCAACACACTGCCATACATCCATGAAGTAAATTCCGCTTCACGAATTGCTTCACCCCATGCAATAGGTTCAATACCGCGCCAACGCTCTTCCATGAAAGCGGTTAATTGTGTGGTAGATTGACGAGGTGTTGCCACTTCAAAACGGTTCATTAAGCCCGCCGCACGGCATGCGCAAAGCTCAGCTTGGCAAGTCCCCATACCCACACGAGTACGGCGACGTAAATCCACTAAGTTATTCACATTTAATTCATCAACGGCATAACGTACTTCACCCGCTGTCACGGCTTCACATTCGCACACCATTGAACGATCGAGACGTTCTTTATCTAATAAGCGAGTGGCACGTGAACCATGACGATACACGGCTGAATAACGAATTGTACTTGGAAGTGAAATCACTTTCTGATTGGTTTCTGCGCGGCTTTCAGTTGAACCCGGCAATGGACGCTCAGCGGTTGTACAACGTGCGGTTTTGTTGAGTTTTTTACAAACAAGATCCGTTGCCCATTCTGCCATTAGGCGATAAGTCATTAATTTACCGCCAGTGATCGTAATAAAGCCGTCTAAGCCATCACGCTCTGCGTGGTCAAGTAACACGATACCGCGACTTACGTTACGACCTGATGGATCGTCATCTGACGCCACTAAAGGACGCACACCGGCATAAGCACGTAATACACGAGTATGACGCAAGCTTGGTGCGAGTTTTTCCCCCTCACGGAATAAGATATCCACTTCTTCCGGGGTGACTTCCATGTTATCGATTTGATCGTAAGGAATACGGCTAGAGGTTGTACCGATAACACAAATGGTATCCCCTGGCACAAGAATGTCCGCATCCGCCGGTTTACGGCAACGGTTAATCACCATTTTGTTGATACGGTGACCCATGACAAGCAATGCACCTTTTGCTGGGAACATTTTGATTTTGAGATCCGCATATTCTGCGATGCCTTGTCCCCAAATACCGCCCGCATTGACGACTAATGGCGCAAAGAATTTACGGTTTACACGATTTTTGTGATCGTAGACATCCACACCGATTACTTTGCCACCTTCGCGAATTAAGCTTTTCACTTCGCAATAAGTGAACATTTTCGCGCCATTTTCGGTGGCATCCATCACGTTAGAAGCCGTTAAACGGAAAGGATCGATTGAACCATCTGGCACAACAACTGCACCAACTAAATCAGGGTTTACTGATGGTTCCATAATTTGGGCTAGTTTAGGATCAATGGCGACAGCTTCAATACCGGATTTGGTACAACTTTCGATGAAGGTTTTTTGATAATCAAGGGAATCTTCAGGTAAGGTGATAAATAACCCTTCTGTTTCATCCACACAGTGACGAGCGATATTGCGCAGAATTTTATTTTCTTTAATACATTCTTCTGCTGATTCCTGATCGTTTACGGCATAACGCGCACCACTATGTAACAAACCATGGTTACGACCTGTTGCGCCTGTCGCAATATCACGACGCTCTAATAAAATACAGTTAATTCCACGCAATGCACAGTCACGCGCAATCCCCGCACCTGTCGCACCACCACCAATGATAATCACATCCGTCGAGATAGGGGAAAAATCTCCCACATCACGATACATATTAGGCGATAATCCCATTGTTACCCCCAAAGCCAAAATATTAATAAAAAGAAACGTAAAAACTGTTACAAATTCCATGGCTATTGTATGGGAGAGCGGTTAAATTCACAACATTCTGAGCGAAAAAGAAAGCTGTTTTGTGAGATAGATCACACAATTTTCGAATTCGCTCATTTGTTAAAAAATATGAAAATTGATTCCACGTATAAACGCTTACGTTGGCAAGTGTTTGCAGGGATCTTCTTTGGTTATGCCGCTTACTATTTTGTACGTGCAAACTTTGACTTAGCACAACCCGGTTTAATTCAACAGGGCTTGTACACTAAAGCGCAACTAGGTGTTATCGGCTCAGCGGCTGGTCTTGCCTACGGTTTATCTAAGTTCGTCATGGCAGGTATGTCTGACCGTTCGAACCCTCGCGTATTCTTACCATTTGGTTTATTGCTTTCTGGTCTTTGTATGACCATGATGGGTTTATTCCCATGGGCAACCTCTGGCGTTGCCATCATGTGGGTAATGATCTTCTTAAATGGTTGGTTCCAAGGTATGGGTTGGCCTCCATGTGGTCGTACAATGGTACACTGGTGGTCTAAATCAGAACGCGGTACTATCGTATCTATCTGGAATACCGCGCACAACATCGGTGGTATGATGCCGGGTGCAATGGTGCTATTAGCAAGTGCCGTCTTCTTCAGCACTCATGGTGTCGAAGCGCAAGCAAAAGATATTTGGCAACAATCCCTCTACTATCCGGGTATTGCGGCAATGCTCTGTGCAATTCCAGTTTACTTCGTCATGCGTGATACTCCACAATCTTGTGGTTTACCATCAATCGAAAAATGGCGTAATGACTACCCAGATGACTATAACGAAAAAACTTACGAAAACGATTTAAGCACAAAAGAAATCTTCGTCACTTATGTATTGAAAAACAAATTGTTATGGTACATCGCGATTGCTAACGTATTCGTATACTTAATCCGCTACGGCGTATTGAAATGGTCTCCGGTTTACTTAAGTGAAGTAAAACACTTCAACATCAAAGGTACCGCATGGGCTTACACAATCTATGAATTAGCAGCAGTTCCAGGTACATTATTATGTGGTTGGGTATCAGATAAAGTCTTCAAAGGTAAACGTGGTTTAACCGGTTTCATCTTCATGATCTTAACTACCGCAGCAGTTGTAGCATACTGGATGAACCCAGCTACACCTGAAGCAGAGCTTGCAAACTATGCAGCTTGGTATGAAAACCCATATCAATTAACTGACTTCATCTTAATGACCTTAATCGGTTTCTTAATCTACGGTCCTGTAATGTTAATCGGCTTACACGCTCTTGAGCTTGCACCGAAAAAAGCAGCAGGTACAGCAGCAGGTTTCACCGGTTTATTCGGTTACTTAGGTGGTACTGTTTCAGCATCAGCTGTTATCGGTTGGGCAGCACAACACTACGGCTGGGACGGCGGTTTCTACGTTATGATCGGTGGTGGTGTCTTAGCGGTGTTATTACTCTTCATCGTAATGGTTGAAGAAGGTAAACACAAAGCGAAATTAGGTGATACCTACGGTACTAAATAATCTATAAATTAAAGGCGACAGGCGAAGGCTTGCCGCCTTTTTTATTACAAAAACAACTGAATTTTTAACCGCACTTTAAAAGGAGATAATGTGATGAAATTGAATAAATTAACCATTATGTTAGGCGCGGCAGTTATGGCAAATGCAGCATTCGCAAATCAAACTTGTGAAGCGCCCTATCGTTCAGCCCTCCCCGCTTATACTTATAAATTAGACAAAGTACTCGAAGTCAACGGACGTCAAGGCATTACCACTGATGGCAAATATTTATATGTATCGGGCAGTAAAACACTCGCCAAATACGATATGGATGGAAAACTGATTAAAGAAAATAAAGATCCTTTTGTCGGCTATCAAAAAGAAGCTAATCACATTGGCGACATTGATATCTACAACAATGAACTTTATGTTTCCTCCGAATGGTTCGATGCCGGCGTAGGTAAAAATATTCAAATTGCGATTCACGATCCTGAAACCCTCGCATTAAAAAGATCAGTTGATTTTAATCCTGAGTCAGGTCAAGTCGAAGTTTCCGGCATCACCGTAGATACCGTTCACAATTCAGTTTGGATGGCATCTTGGGTCGGTGAAGAAAGTGGCCGTTATTTATATGAATACGATCTTTCAACGGGTAAATATAAACGTAAAGTGCATTTACAACCTGTTCCACAATGGATTCAAGGTGTTTATGCCTATAACGGTGATCTCTACGTCACATCTGATGATGGTACGGCAGATGAAAAAGAACCCGATCATATTTATCGTGTAGAAATCTCAGATAAAAATAATGAAGCTCGCGTTGTTTTAGAAAAAACATTGAATGACATTCGAGATGTCGGCGAAGTCGAAGGCTTGAATGTGAATCCAAAAACGAAACAACTGCTTGTCCATGCAAACCGAGGCAAACAAATTGTGTTAGGGATGCCAAAAGGATTTTATCCAGGATATGACCGTGAAATTAGTGAAATCTATTTTTACGACATGAAACCAAGATGTAATAAGTAAATCAAGGAGAACACACCATGAAACTCAAAACTTTAGCGCTTTCTTTATTAGCTGCAGGCGTACTTGCAGGATGTAGCGCACACTCTTCTGTGGACACTATGAAATCAGACAAAATTATCATTGCTCACCGTGGTGCAAGTGGTTACTTACCAGAGCATACACTTGAGTCTAAAGCGCTTGCATTCGCACAACATGCAGACTACTTAGAACAAGACTTAGCGATGACAAAAGATGGTCGTTTAGTGGTTATCCATGACCACTTCTTAGACGGTTTAACTGACGTCGCACAAAAATTCCCAAATCGTCATCGTAAAGATGGTCGTTACTATGTAATTGACTTCACCTTAAAAGAAATTCAAAGTTTAAATATGACTGAAAACTTTGAAACTAAAGATGGTAAACAAGTTGCAGTATATCCAGGTCGTTTCCCACTTTGGAAATCACACTTCAAAATCCATACTTTTGAAGATGAGTTAGAATTCATCCAAGGTTTAGAAAAATCTACTGGTAAAAAAGTGGGTATCTACCCTGAAATCAAAGCACCTTGGTTCCACCACCAAAATGGCAAAGACATTGCAGTTGAAACCCTTAAAGTGTTGAAAAAATACGGTTACGACAAGAAATCTGACATGGTTTACTTACAAACCTTCGACTTCAATGAGTTAAAACGTATCAAAAACGAATTGCTACCAAAAATGGGCATGGATTTAAAACTTGTTCAATTAGTGGCATACACCGATTGGCATGAAACTGAAGAAAAAGATGCAAAAGGCAAATGGGTGAACTATGATTACGATTGGATGTTCAAACCAGGTGCAATGGCTGAAGTGGTGAAATATGCTGATGGCGTTGGTCCAGGCTGGTACATGTTAGTGGATAAAGAAAAATCTAAACCAGGCAACATCGTGTACACCCCATTAGTGAAAGAGCTTGCACAATACAAAGTGGAATTACACCCATACACCGTGCGTAAAGATGCTTTACCTGAATTCTTCACTGACGTAAATCAAATGTACGATGCGTTATTAAATAAATCTGGTGCAACCGGTGTATTCACCGACTTCCCAGACACAGGCGTTGAGTTTTTGAAAAAACAAAAATAATACGTAAGTAAAAGTAATAAAAGAGCGGTCAAAATTCACTGTAATTTTTGACCGCTGTCTTTGACTGAAAATATCAATTAATAAGACTTGATAAATATACTCTAAACACTATAACTCTTTATATTTGACTCATTTTTAAATCCTAGAAGTTTAGTAATCTCACCATCTCTTAAACGGCGTTCTTTTGCATTATTCACTCCTTCTTTTGCTGATATCAAATATTCAGTTGAAGGCTTGAAACTTTCTAGCTTAGCTTTTAATTCTTCTAAATTGGATATCTTCTCATAGTTATTACAAAGAACTAAAAATAATGAAAAGAAATTTGCTTTTTTTAACCAAAATGAACCTTTTCTAAATTTAAAACCAAGAAAGATCTTTGCCACATTATTAAACAAATTTACCAAATCAGTTTTCTCTTCAAATGAATTAGCATTTATTTCTGCATATTCCCATACTTTTTCATTTCGATTATAAATATCACTACATAAGTATGTAGTCATTAGATTTAATGTATACATTAAATTAACTTTTTTAGCTACTTCAGTCTTTGTAAAAATAGAATCGCTAGTAATTAATTTAGAGAAATCATCTGTATTTATTGACTTAAACCATTTTTTCATATTCTCATCAAGATACGGATTTTCTCTAATATAATTCCCTTCTTTGATTAAATAATTATCATCATTAATAATATTTAAATCATCATCATCTAGTGATACAATCGATTGCTTACTTATATACTCAGCAACCATCATATATTCAGAAGAACTAAACTCAGATGCTTTCTTTTCAATTCCAGTAAGAGCATTTGCAGTTCTATTTATACGTTGAAATATTTCTTGAACTTTTGGATCATCATGCGTGAGATCTAATTCAATAATAGCTATTTCATATTTATAAAAAAGTTCTTTTTCCTTATCTGATAATTTGGAGAATACTTTTCCATTTACAGGAAACTTATCATTAAGAAAATCTTCAATAGCATTTGTTCTTTGCTGCCCATCAATAATAGAGGCAATACTAATCTGATGCTCAAGATCTATTTTCCCTTTAGACAAAAAAATCTGAGGAAAAGGATATCCCATTAAGATAGTCTCAATAAAATCTCTCTTGTGTGTATCTCTCCACACTAGATTTCGTTGAAAAAATGGATCTTTAATCAATCTACCACCTTTTATATCATTAATATAATTAAGTAATTGTATTGATCTAACTTTATAGTTTAATTCATTATAATTCATGTAGTTACTCCTTCAGTAATTACAAATCTATTTAGACTATTCTCTTGATATAATCGAAAACATTCTTCTGATAAATAAACACATCCAGTAATTCTTGTAAAAAAGTCACTGTATTTTTTTGTAATATCAGAAAAAAATTTATCCCAATCTTTTTTGGTTTCCCCTATAGGAAAGTAACGAGGGTGAATTTTCCCTCTACATATATTTTTTTGATATCTCTTTAGATCGTCAGTACTACGAAAAATAGTACGGTTCTGATACTCCTGAGATTCATCTAAAATCTTACTAAAAATTTTATTGAATAAGACACTATCTATAATAGCTATATCCAAATCTGAATCACTACTAAAATCATGCCCATCTCTTAAACTAAAACCTAAGTGAGCAGAACCAGTGATATACACACTACTAATTGGAATATTAAATTTATCAGATACCTCCTTATATATCAAATAAATACAATCATCAAACTCACCTTCATAAAATATAAAAGATGGTCTAACCAAATATAATTTAGTAGACGTTTCTCTAATGTTAGCCATGCTAACATTATCTTTTATTTTCCTATTTGTTTCTTTGAAGTTTAACATATAAGCGTATATAACCTTATATTAAAGGCTAAACTTGTATTATTTAGCCTTTTATTTTCAATAAATTATTTTAGAAAACTTTAAAAAGCAATTACGCAAACTGCTTTTTATTCTCTAAATAGCGTTTCGCACATTCTGCTGCAGCAACTAAGCCACCCGCCATCATAATAATATCTTTAATCACGAGTCGGCCAGCACCTGAGAGATATGGGAAGCCATAATTAGGTGTTGGGAAGTCCCCACCTAAATTCGGCACCCAGGTTTCTGGCGTAAATATCAGGAAGGACAGCGTGACTATCGACATACCAAACGTGAGCAAGCCTCCAAATAAACCGAGTGTTGGCGACCAAATCCCCGCTAATACTAAAATACCAATTGTTACAATGATTGCGCCAATAATATAAGAAGCTGTGTAGGTGCCGTTGGCTTTATGCCATTCAATATTTTTTGCGACCATTTTGCCTTCAGGGTTTTTATATAAGGTATATTCTTTCACCAAAACACCCTTATCATTTGTCACTTCATTTGCGCCGTTTTTGTAAAGGAAGCTTAAGAAAGGACTATTTGACACAAAGTGTGCAATACCATCTGCCTCATATTGGCAAACTTTTAAACCTCCAATCCAAACCATCACAACACAAATCGCAATGCGGATAAAGTTAATAAATTGACGTTGCAATGGCGCAACAATATTAGCTAGCAATGTAACTAATGCACTCATGTAGAACTCCTCGTATAGTTCAATTGATATTACGGACATAATGTCCAAGAATTTTTATATAAATACTTTATATAAATCATTAACAATATTACTCTCTAATATTGTTGGCATTTTTTATTACTAAAATTTATGCAATAAAAAAGAGATACCAATTTCTTAGTATCTCTTATTTTTAATTAATTTTCCGTGATCAATTTCACATTATTTGAAATTCATTCTCGCATTTCTAAAAATTCGCATCCAAGCACCATCTTCAGACCAATCTTCTGGATACCATGAGTTGCTCACCGCACGGAATACACGCTCAGGGTGTGGCATCATTGCAGCAATACGACCGTCCACGTTAGAAATGGCAGTAATCCCTAATGCCGAACCATTTGGGTTAGCTGGGTAGGTTTCAGTCACGTTTAAATGGCTGTCGATATATTGTGCTACAATCAAGTTTTGCGCTTGAAGTGCGGTTAAATTCTCAGGTGTTTTGAATTCTACACGACCTTCACCGTGAGAAACCGCAATCGGCATATGTGAACCCGCCATGCCTTTAAACCACAATGAGTTAGTGTCGTTGATTTTCACCATCGCGGCACGGGCTTCAAAACGTTCTGACTTATTACGCACGAAACGTGGCCAGTTTTCTGCACCAGGGATAATTTCTGCCAGGGTGGAGATAAATTGACAGCCGTTACATACGCCTAATGAAAGGGTGTTTTCATTGGCGAAGAATTGGCTGAATTGATCGCGTAATTGTGGGTTAAATAAGATGGATTTCGCCCAGCCGCCACCTGCACCCAATACGTCACCGTAAGAGAAGCCACCACAGGCCACCATCGCGTTGAAGTCGTTTAAGTTGTAACGGCCTGTCATTAAATCACTCATGTGAACATCAATCGCCGCAAAGCCTGCACGGTCAAAAGCCGCTGCCATTTCAACGTGGCTGTTTACGCCTTGTTCACGCAATACGGCTACTTTTGGTTTCACGCCTTTGCTGATGCACGGCGCAGCAATATCTTCATTCACATCATAGGTTAAGTGAGCAGATAAACCTTTGTTATCTGTTGCTTTTTTCGCTTCAAATTCTTGGTCAGCACATTCTGGATTATCACGTAAGCGTTGCATTTGGTGAGTGAGTTCTGCCCAAATACCGCGTAATTCAGAGCGTTTTTCGCTTAATAGTTTTTTGCTACCACGCGTGATTTCAAAACGATCTTCTGTGGTGACAGAACCTAATTCATAAGTTAAGCCAAGCAAGTCATGGGCTTTTAATACCTCACGCACTGCGCTTAATTCGTTTTCAGAGACTTGAATCACTGCGCCCAATTCTTCATTGAATAACACGGCTAAATCATTGTCGCCTAATGCAGAAATATCCACATCCACGCCACAGTTACCCGCAAACGCCATTTCTGCAAGGGTGGTAATTAAACCGCCATCTGAACGGTCGTGGTAAGCCAATAATTTACGCTCTGCCACCAATGCTTGCATTGCATCGAAGAAGTTTTTCAATGTGGCGACATTTACCACATCGGCAGGTTTGTCACCTAATTGCTTATACACTTGCGCAAGTGCGGTCGCACCTAAGCGATTTTTTCTTTCGCCTAAATCAATCAACAATAAACGGCTTGCGCCTTTGTCTGTGCGTAATTGAGGTGTCACGGTTTTGCGGACATCTTCCACGCGTGCAAAAGATGAAATCACTAAAGAAAGCGGAGCTGTTACTGATTTTTTCTCGCCATTTTCTTCCCAAGTGGTTTTCATCGACATAGAGTCTTTACCCACTGGAATGGTAATACCTAATGCTGGGCAAAGTTCTTCACCCACCGCTTTTACGGCTTCATATAAGCCGGCATCTTCACCACCGTGACCCGCTGCAGACATCCAGTTTGCAGAAAGTTTGATGCGTTTAATATCGCCAATGTTGGTGCCCGCAATGTTAGTAATGGATTCAGCCACCGCTAAACGTGCAGAAGCACCAAAGTCTAATAACGCTACTGGTGCACGCTCGCCCATTGCCATGGCTTCACCGTGATAGCTGTCTAATGATGCAGTTGTGACGGCCACATCAGACACCGGAATTTGCCATGGGCCGACCATTTGATCGCGCGCCACCATACCGGTTACCGAACGGTCACCAATGGAGATTAAGAACGTTTTTTCAGCCACCACCGGTAAGCATAATACACGATGGAACGCTTCTTTTAATTGAATATTTTCTGTTGCAAGCGGTCGATTTTCGACAGTTTTTGACGAAACCTCACGCGTCATTTTCGGGGTTTTGCCCAATAACACATTCATTGGCAAATCAATTGGGTTATTGTCGAAATGACTATCGTGTAAGGTTAAATGTTTTTCTTCCGTTGCCTCGCCAATGACTGCAAACGGCGCACGCTCACGTTCACAAAGTGCGGTAAATAATTCGAGTTTTTCTGGCGCAACCGCTAATACATAACGTTCTTGTGATTCGTTACACCAAATTTCCAAGGGCGACATCCCTTTTTCATCGCAAAGAATAGAGCGTAAATCAAATTTACCACCACGCTCGCCATCGTGTACTAATTCGGGCATCGCGTTGGATAAACCACCTGCACCCACATCGTGAATAAAGAGAATTGGGTTTTCTTCGCCTAATTGCCAGCAGCGGTCAATCACTTCTTGGCAACGACGTTCCATTTCTGGGTTTTCACGTTGAACGGAAGCAAAATCTAAATCTTCTTTTGATTTACCGCTGTCCATCGAAGAAGCGGCACCACCGCCTAAACCGATGTTCATCGCTGGGCCACCTAATACGATCAATTTCGCACCGACGGGGATTTCACCTTTTTGAACGTGTTCGCCACGAATATTACCGATACCACCCGCTAACATAATCGGTTTGTGATAACCACGCACTTCTTCGCCGTTGAAGCTATTGACTTTCTCTTCATAGGTACGGAAATAACCCAATAACGCAGGACGACCAAATTCGTTGTTAAATGCTGCGCCACCTAACGGACCTTCGATCATAATATCTAAGGCTGAAGCAATACGGTTTGGTTTAGAAAGTGGATTTTCCCAAGGTTGTTCAAAGTTTGGAATGACAAGGTTTGATACGGAGAAACCGGTTAAACCTGCTTTTGGTTTTGCACCACGCCCCGTTGCGCCTTCATCACGAATCTCACCGCCCGAACCTGTTGCTGCCCCTGGGAATGGTGAAATTGCGGTTGGGTGGTTGTGGGTTTCCACTTTCATTAAGATATGTGCATCTTCATTGTGGTAACGATATTGTCCGTCTTGATCCGCAAAGAAACGGCCGACTTTTGAACCTTCCATTACCGCAGCATTATCTTTATAGGCTGAAAGCACGAAATCTGGGGTTTTCTCAAAGGTGTTTTTAATCATCTTAAACAGGGATTTATCCTGTTTTTTGCCATCGATAATCCAATCTGCATTAAAAATTTTATGGCGACAATGCTCAGAGTTGGCTTGCGCGAACATATAAAGCTCAATATCGTGCGGATTACGTCCTAATTGGGTGAAGTTTTCCACCAAATAATCAATTTCATCTTCTGCCAGTGCCAAACCTAATTCTACGTTGGCTGTCACTAAGGCTTCACGTCCACCATTTAAAATATCGACCGTTTTAAACGGTTTCGGATCTTGATGACGGAATAATATCTCTGCATCTTCAGGACGACGCACCACCGTTTCCATCATTCGGTCATGTAAAAGTGCGGTCAATTTTTCTGTCGTTTTTTCATCAAGCGGTTGGCTTAACTCATAATGTAACAATGCTTTTAGTTTTGCTTCCTGCTCGCTAACAAGCGGTCGATTTAATTCCACAAAATGCAAATATTCCGCATAAACCGATTTCACCGGTAATTGATTTTGTTGGAATTTTTGCATTAAACCTTGAATACGGAATTCAGAAAGGGCTGGTGAGCCACGAAAAGTTTGAAACATACGGGTACCTTTGAGTTGTGTTTGAGATGAAAATCGCGGGCTATTATAAAGGAAAACACGCCAAAACGAAAACGTTTGCGTCAATCATTTTCAAATGATTTTCAGTGGGAGAAAGCATATAATCATCAAGCAATTTAAAAACAATCCGAAAACTAACCGCACTTTGGGGCACCACTATGATCATCAATGACATCAATTTCAACGATCTCTATCAACAACATCTGAAAGCCTGTAATCACTATAATCTTCCAGCGACAAAGTGGGATAAAAAAGCACCTAAAATGGCCGAGAATTTAGTGGGTAAACCAAGCCGTTATAACGAGACGTTGCTTAAAGCCATGAATGTGCAACCCAATGAAACGGTGTTAGATATTGGCTGTGGCCCCGGCACGTTTGTGATTCCTTTAGCCCAACAATGCCAAGCTGTGTATGCTCTCGATTACAGCCAAGGGATGTTGGATATGGTGCAGCAATATAAAGAAAAGCATCAACTGAATAATATTACGCTTCTACATAAATCATGGTCGGATAACTGGGATGATGTACCTCAAGCGGATGTAATTCTCGCCTCTCGCTCGACGCTTGTCGATGATTTGGATGACATGATTGAAAAGCTGAAAAGTAAGGCAAAAAAACGCGTCTTTTTAACCTCGGTGACACAACGCCATTTTCTCGATGAAGGCGTATTTGAAGCCATTGGCCGTGATGATGTGGGCTTTCCGACTTATATTTATTTAGTCAATCGTCTTTACCAAAAAGGTATTCATGCCAATGTCAGTTTTATTGAAACCGAATCAGGTTGTTTCCAAGGCGAAACCTTTGAGGATTTATTAAATTCAGTGGAATTTTCTCTCGGTAATCTCACCGAAAAAGAAAAACAAAATTTAGCCAAATTCTATCAACAAAAACAAATAAACAATGAACCGATAAAACACGGACAACGCAAATGGGCGTTGATTTGGTGGGAGGTTGAATAAAAAATAAATATTGTAATTTAATTTTTAAATTAAAATACTTAACCTTATAAAATCAACTGACTTTATAGACAGGCTAAACTTGAAATGGTAGCCTCTAAGTTGTTTTACTTCTACTTTTTAAATAAGGAATATTATTATGCTCTCTTTAAATCATGTTTTTAAATTTGGTACCACTATATTAACCGCTTTAGTATTATCTGCTTGTGGTAGTAGCGGTGGTGGCGGTGATAATCAAGATAGCTCACCCGTAAATAACAATGAATTAAATCAATCAAATACTCTTGTTAATAACAATGTAGTTCAACAACAAGCCAATAAAAAAACAGGTACTGCATTTATCGATGATAATGGTTCCTTTCGTCGGGTAACAATCAATGGCTATAATACAACGAGCATCAATGTTGAGGGAATCAATCTAGAAATTGGATTTCCAGACATTTCAGCGGGGGGGTGGACTAAGACTACTGCCAATGACAGACGTATAGATGTATGCTGTGGACGTTATTCTGATATTCGTTTCGGTATTAACGATAGCTTAGATGACAATGGCAAATTTTATTTATTCTATAACGGTAACCCAACTCTTAATATGCCAACAAGCGGTAGCGCTTCTTATTCTGGTCAATCTATCCTTGCAATAGATATCACTGAATCGGATGAGGACGACTACCATATTGGTAACTCTCAATTTAGTGTTGATTTTGGTAATAAATCATTAAGCGGTTCATTAGGTATCAACGACATTCAATATGTAAATATTAATGCCTCTATTTCAGGTAACAGTTTTAATGGATATGCAAATACCTCTTTATTACCATCGTCAGTAGCAAGTGTAGAAGGTAAGTTTTATGAAGAACAAGCAAAACAACTTGCTGGTTTAGCCGAAGCTAATGATAACAATTGGGCTGCTGCATTTGGCGCACAAAAACAATAATGAGTTTTAACCCTGATATGATAAAGCAAGCCTTATGCTTGCTTTGTTTCCCTTTTGACATGACTAATAAATTTACAAAAATATAACTTAAATAATATTGTAATTTATCTCACAATTAATACACTTATAAATAACTTTATAGACAAATTAAAATTGAAATGATAGTCTTCGCAGGATATCTTCTAAAAGGTATTTTACTTCTACTGTTTAAATAAGGAATATTAGTATGTCTTCTTTAAATCATGTTTTAAAATTTGGTACAACTGCATTAGCAGCTTTAGTATTATCAGCATGTGGTAGCAGCGGTGGTGGTAGTAATGAGCAAGATAGTTCAACACCATCCTACCAAGCTGAGAAAAATCAACCAAGCACCGTCGTTAATAAAGCGACTCAACAACCAAGTACTACGGCATCGACAAACAATCAGGCTGCATCAAATCAACCAACAGAAAACGTTACTAAACAACCATCAACGTCTGTGCCTCCAACTACAAACTCGAATCAAGTACTCTCAGCTAAACATATTGGCTTTGTGATACCTAAAGTAAAAGGTGCTGAAATTAGAATTGCGTCTTCTGATGCTGAGGCTGCAGATCTTGATATATTAAATGTTGAAGGCAAAAGCATTAATATCGTTCCTGCAGGAATGTCTGCTGGTGAGTACCTCGATATTACTTCAAATAATGTAACTCGTTTGATTAGCGGGAAAAAATATAAGAATGTACGTTGGGGTCTTGTTGGAGAAGCTGGTTTAAATAACCATTACTTACTTGCTTATGGTATTAATCCTACAACCAATATGCCAACAACTGGTCAAGTAACCTATGTAGGAAAAGGGGTGCATAGCTACGCAAACAATGGTTCAGGAGTTGATGCATATAAACTAAGTAACGCAAAATTTAATGTAAACTTTGCGGATAAATCCCTTGAAGGTACTATCGCACCAGCTGATAACAAACCTTTTGGTAATGTTAATGAAGTTAAACTTTCTGCGAAAATTGATGGTAACCAATTCAGTGGTAAAACTGCTGAAGGTACGGAAGCCGCAGGTCGTTTCTATGGTTCTAGTGCTAGTGAACTAGCTGGTAGTTATGTGAATCAGAAAGCCACTTACTTTGGCGTGTTCGGCGCACAAAAACAATAATGAGTTTTAATCCTAACATGAATAAAGCAAGCCTTGGGCTTGCTTTATTTCTCTTTTGATAACAAATGAAATTTACAAAAACTTTTTTATATACAGTATTAAGCATGACATGTGCTCAGTGGGCAAATGCCGAGGTAGCACAATCTAAAAATGATACATTAGACAAAAATATTCAGGTTGCAGCGCCAAAGCTTCAAGCACCTGCGAGCCAGCCGAAGACAAATAATGAAGGCTCAGTCTCAATGACTAAAGAAGAGCTAGCTCGTCATCCTGATTTAATCGTACGTGGGATGATTCCTTCTGTATTACAAAATAACGAAGAAGCAGTTTCACTTCTGTTGCCTTTATATCGAGAACTTCCAGAAAAAGATCCTGTGTTATTGAGCTGGGCTGAAGCTATTGATGCGCGTCATAAAGGCAACTATAGTGAAGCTGCACAACGCTATCGTACGCTATTCACCCAACATTCTGATAGCCTTCCATTACGTTATCAGCTTGCTCAAGCACTCTTTTTAAATAATGATAATGAAGCAGCAAAAGATCAGTTCCAAAAATTACGTGCGGAGCAAATGACGCCTGAAATGACTGCCGTTATTGATCAATATTTATCTGCATTAAATCAACGCGATCAATGGAAATTTTATGGTGGTGTAAGTTACCTCAATGAAAGCAATATCAACAATGCGCCCAAAACCGGTACTCACATTGGTAACTGGAAAGCATGGAGCAAAGAAAGTGCACAAGGACTTTCTTATTCGTTAGGTGTTGAGAAAAAATGGTCTCTTGCACATAACTTTTTCACCAAATTAGGCTTAGATGGAAATGGTAAATACTACTGGAATAACAAAAAATATAACGAATTAAATACGCGCTTAGGTTGGGGATTAGGTTATCAAACTTCCCATTTAGAATTGGCTTTAACACCATTTACCGAAAAACGTTGGTATAGTGGTGGCTCAAACGGTAGCGATGCACTCAAACAATACTCTAAAAACTCTGGCGTACGTTTTGATATTAGCTACTGGCTTAATCCTCGTTGGCAAATTTCATCTGCTTTGGAATATGGCGAACAACGCTATGATTGGCGAAAACATTTAAACGGCAACAATTATTTATTTTCCAACACATTACTCTATGTTCCGAAAAGCGGACAACATTGGTTTGCTGGGGTAGATTATTCTCGTGAAAATACTCGAGACAAAGATAACGCCTACCAACGAGCAGGTGGACGCCTTGGTTGGGGACAAGAATGGCCATGGGGAATATCAAGCCGAGTCACGCTTTCATATGCTAAACGTCATTATCAAGCGGCTGATTTCTTTAACATTCGTCAGAAAAATAGAGAATATGCTTCAACATTAACATTGTGGCATCGTGATCTCTATTTCTGGGGTATTACGCCTAAAATTACATGGTCTTACCAAAAAGTAAAAAGTAATCATCCTTTCTATGGTTACGACAAAAATCGTATATTCTTAGAAATGAGCAAAACATTCTAGATATTAATCTCTTTGAAGATTTCATAAAATCACATCTCATCATTCTGATGTGTTGTGAGTATAAAAAACGGTTGCTTAGATTAACTCAGCAACCGTTTTATATTTACCACATCATTAATTAAATATTCTTGGCATAGCAACTAAAGCTATGCCATGAATTTTAACTTTTGGCTAAGCTTTAATTTGCCCTTTCAAGAAATCTAACAACTGATCTTTTGCAATCATTTGTTTTTCACCAGTGCGGCGATTTTTGTATTCGATTTCGCCGTTTGCGAGATTTTTCTCACCAATCACCACCATGTGTGGAACACCGATAAGTTCCATGTCCGCAAACATCACACCAGGGCGTTCTTTGCGGTCATCAAAGATCACTTCAACGCCTTGTGCTTGTAAAGTGCAGTACAATTCTTCCGCATATTGTTTAACGCTTTCAGATTTGTGCATATTCATTGGCACGACAGCTACGGTGAATGGCGCAATTTCATCTGTTGGCCATACAATACCGCGATCATCAAAATGCTGTTCAATCGCTGCCGCGACCACACGCGTTACACCAATACCGTAACATCCCATGGTTACGACCATTGGACGACCATCTTCACCTTGAACAGTCGCATTCATCGCTTCTGAGTATTTTTTACCTAATTGGAAAATGTGGCCTACTTCGATACCACGTTTAATCAATAAGGTACCTTTACCATCTGGGCTTGGGTCACCTTCAACTACGTTACGAATATCCGCCACTTTTGGTAAAGCTACATCACGTTCCCAGTTGATATTGAAGTAATGTTTACCATCAATGTTTGCACCTGCACTGAAATCAGACACTAATGCCACTGAACGGTCAATAATCACTGGAATATTGAGATTAACAGGACCTAATGAGCCTACACCTGCACCAATTTTTGCTTTAATAACAGCTTCATCCGCAAACTCAAATGGTGAAGCTACTTCGGGTAATTTTTCCGCTTTGATTTCGTTTAATTCATGGTCACCACGAATCACTAATGCCACCAACGGTTGCTCTTCACTTGCCCCTTTTACAATCAAGGTTTTAACCGTTTTCTCAATTGGCAAATTGAATTGTTCCACCAACTCTGCAATCGTTTTTGCATTTGGCGTATCAATTAATTCCATCGCTTTCGTTGGCACGGCACGTTCACCAATTGCCACCGCTTCCGCTAATTCAATGTTTGCTGCATAATCAGATTCAGTAGAGAAAATCACATCATCTTCACCGCTGTTTGCTAACACTTGGAATTCATGTGATGCACTACCACCGATAGAACCGGTGTCTGCCTGTACTGCACGGAAATCTAAACCTAAGCGATTGAAAATATTGCTGTAAGTTTGGTACATCACATCATAAGTTTGTTGCAAGCTAGCATGATCTGCATGGAAAGAATACGCATCTTTCATGATAAATTCACGTGAACGCATGACACCAAAACGAGGACGCACTTCATCACGGAATTTGGTTTGAATTTGGTATAAATTGATCGGAAGTTGTTTGTATGATGACACTTCGCGACGAACTAAATCGGTAATTACTTCTTCGTGTGTTGGACCTAATACAAAGTTACGGTTTCCGCGATCCACAAAACGTAGTAATTCTGGGCCATATTGTTCCCAACGACCTGACTCTTCCCATAATTCTGCTGGTTGTACCACTGGCATTTTGATTTCAAGCGCACCGCTTTTATCCATTTCTTCACGGATGATTTTTTCTACTTTACGAAGCACACGCCAGCCTGTTGGCATCCAGTTATAAAGACCTGAAGCAAGAGGACGAATCATTCCCGCACGAAGCATTAATTGATGGCTCACAATGGCCGCTTCAGCTGGGGTTTCTTTTAATGTTGAGAATAAATATTGACTTGTACGCATTGAATTAACCTTAGATTCTAAGCATTGAGAAAAAATTGGTGAGAGTATAACAAAAAGTGCGGTCATTTTTAACCGCACTTTTTTCTGTGAAAAGATTATCTTCTCGGTAAGTATCTAACTGGATCCACAGATTTACCTTTATAACGGATCTCGAAGTGAAGTTTCACAGCATTGGTTCCTGTGCTACCCATTTTCGCAATCTCTTGACCCGCTTTCACTTCTTGTTGATCGCTCACAAGGATCTTGTCGTTGTGTGCATAAGCACTTAAGAAATCATCATTATGTTTGATGATGATTAAGTTACCGTAGCCACGTAATGCGTTACCCGCATAAACAACACGACCGCTCGCCGCAGCTTTAACCGCTTGTCCGCGAGAACCACTGATATCAATCCCTTTGTTACCACCATCCGAGTTAGAGAAGCCTTGGATCACGTTGCCTTGGGTTGGCCATTGCCATGCCACATTCGATGCAACTGGTGCCACAACGTTCGCATTAACTGGTGTATTGTTTGTGGTTTCCACTTGTGTTGTCGTTGTCACCGGTGTGCTAGGTGTATTGTTGGTAAACGCTGGGGTTGATGCGCCACCTGTTGCAACACCTGATTTAATTGGACCAATTACCGTACCATCAGAACCAATTTGAGTACCGTTTGCACCTGGTGTATAAGTCACTTCTGGCTCAGCAGGGGCTGCCGGTGCAGCTGGTGCTGTAGTTTTCACTGGTACAGTCGTGGTAACCGTTTTAGTTGAACAATTTGAAATTTTTAACGTTTGGCCCACACTTAAGCTATAAGGCTCTTTCATATTGTTCATGCTCGCCAAATCTTTCACGTCCATACCCGTCAAGTAAGCGATTAAGAACATGGTATCGCCTTTGTTTACTTTATAGGTATTTCCTTTGTATGAACCTTTTTGAATTTGGCTGTAATCCGGCGCATTGGTATTTGGATTACGCGGCACGTTGATTGCGCCAGAGCTGGTGCAATCTGAAACCGTTTTGGTTACCGTTTTAGTCTGTGGTTGAACCGGTGCTGGAGCTGGCGTTGGTTTAGGCTGTGCTGCAGCAGGTTGTTGAACCGGTTGATAAGTTGGTTGAAAACTTGGTTGTGGTGTTTGAGTGCCCGTTGGCACGCTATTGCCCATTGTACTTGGCATGGTATTTTGTTGGATTTCTGGCTGCCATGTACCGCTCGAATTATTATCAACAGGTTGCATTACACCTGGAGAAAGTGTGCCATCTACATTTTCAATTGGCGCAGGACTATTTGAACTACAAGCTGTTAAAATAGCGATACTCACAGGGAGCAATAAAAACGATTTTTTCATTTATTCTTCCTTTAACATTAAATTTATTTCATTTGATTTGGCATCGAATTCTTTTCAATTTCCGGCATAAAGCTACCACCGGCAACCGCTCCCGTTCCCTCGACTGGCTGCATAATACCATCAGGTAACGCATCGGAATCTTGTTTTTTAGGCTCTCCCGTACAAGCAGAAATCAGCAATGCACTCGAGATAATTAAGAGTAATTTATTCATAAAAAAGGTCATCCTGTTATTTTAAAATAAGATAAGCAATCACAGCCAGAGCAACCACACTCCAACCAATGATTTCAATGGATTTACGTAATTTCGCGGCGAATTTCTCTCCGCCCCATGCGGCCAGTTTTGCCACTAAAATAAAACGAGCAAAACGCGATACAAATGCGGTTATCACAAAGGGGATAAATGACATTTGCATCACGCCGGCACAAATGGTGAAAACTTTATAAGGAATAGGACTAAAACCGGCAACAAAGACCACTAAAATACCCCATTCTTTAAACCACGCCATGGCCTGTTCCCAAGCAGCTTGGTATCCCCATTGTTGAATATAGCCTTGTACCCAATCAAAGGCGTAATAACCAATAGCATAACCAATCATTCCACCGACAACCGAAGCAATCGTGGTATAAAGTGCAAAACGAAATGCACTTTTCGGTTTTGACATTGACATCGGAATCAACATCACATCTGGTGGAACAGGGAAAAAAATGGCCTCAATAAAACTCACAAAGGATAACCAAAACACGGCAAAGCGATGTTTTGACCATTGCATTGTTTTATCATACATCGCACCAAAAATATTCATTCACTTATCCTTTATTGCTTCAATAGGGAAAATTCGTTTCAAAACGGCACATTATTCACTTTCCAGCCAATCTTGTAAAGCAGCAATTGACTGATGAGCCGTAAGATC
>JAGZXE010000029.1:0-10207 GCA_018378615.1 Parahaemophilus parainfluenzae | reverse complement strand
CATTGATAGCAGCAAACTCTATCGTAACGTAGTGGCTAAAGAAAACCGTTCAACCATGAATGTCACATTTGTGACAGGCAATCCTGAACTTGATGCTAAATTTGTTGCAGAATCGACAGCTGCCGGTCTTCAAGCCTTAAAAGGTCACAAAGTGTTAGGTGGTATGCGTGCATCTATTTACAATGCGATGCCATTAGAAGGTGTACAAACGCTCATTGAATTCATGAAAAAATTTGAAGCTGAAAATAGCTAATTATCTGATTAACTAAACTCAACGTGCGGGCTGAAAGGCCCGCTCGTCTTTATAAGGAAAGCATATGCAATACATCAACGTTGCCAATCAAGGCGTAAAATCTCTTTCACCTTACCAAGCAGGAAAACCCATCGAAGAACTCGAACGCGAATTAGGCATTACTGATATCGTTAAACTAGCCTCAAATGAAAACCCTTTCGGCTTTCCTGAAAGTGCGAAAAAAGCCATTCAAGCCCAACTTGATCATTTAACTCGCTACCCTGATGCAAATGGTTTTGAACTTAAAACAGCTATTGCAAAAAAATTTGGTGTGCAACCAAACCAAATCACCCTTGGCAATGGTTCTAACGATTTATTAGAACTCTTTGCTCATACCTTTGCGGGTGAGCATGATGAAGTGATTTATTCACAATATGCCTTTATTGTTTACCCTTTAGTGACGAAAGCTATTAATGCCGTCGCAAAAGAAATTCCCGCTAAGAATTGGGGACATGATTTAAACGGATTTTTGACCGCACTTTCAGATAAAACCAAGCTGATTTTTATTGCCAATCCAAACAATCCAACAGGGAATTTCTTAACTGAAGCTGAATTGGATGCATTCTTGGCCAAAGTCCCTGAAAATGTGATTGTGGTATTAGATGAAGCGTATACTGAATTTACTCATCCAAGCGAACGCGTTAATTCTTTTGCATTACTGGAAAAATACCCGAACCTTATCGTTTCACGCTCTCTATCAAAAGCTTATGGACTTGCGGGTTTACGCATTGGCTACGCGGTCTCTAATCCTGAAATTGCCGATTTATTAAATCGTGTTCGTCAGCCATTTAACTGTAATACTCTTGCTTTAACCAGTGCAATTGCAGTGATGAATGATGATGCTTTTGTGGAAAAAGTGGCTGAAAATAATCGCCAAGAAATGAAACGTTATGAAGCCTTCTGTCAAGAATATGGTTTAGACTTTATTCCGTCTAAAGGTAACTTTATTACCATTGATTTTAAACAGCCTGCTGCACCAATTTATGATGCATTATTGCGTGAAGGCGTGATTGTACGCCCAATTGCAGGTTATGGCATGCCAAATCACTTACGTATCAGTATTGGCTTACCACAAGAAAATAACAAATTTTTTACTGCGCTTAAAAAAGCGCTTAATTTAGGAAATAAAAAATAGGAGCTTTTATGACACAAGTAACAATGATGGGCAATCCCATTGAAGTAAGTGGCAACTTTCCAAAACAAGGGGAAAAAGTGACCGCACTTACACTCACCAATAAAGAACTTGCTGACGTGACGCTTGATGCTTATACAGGAAAACGCAAGGTCTTAAATATTTTCCCGAGTATTGATACAGGTGTATGCGCAACTTCTGTTCGTAAATTTAATCAACAAGCGGCTAATTTAAAGAATGCCGTGGTACTTTGCATTTCAGCGGACTTACCTTTTGCACAAGCACGATTCTGCGGTGCGGAAGGTATTGAGAACGTAGAAACACTTTCGACTTTCCGCCATAAAGAAGCCCATGAAAACTTAGGGGTTAACATCACAACAGGCCCTATCGCAGGTTTAACTGCACGTTCAGTGATTGTTTTAGATGAAAACAACAACGTGTTACATAGTGAACTGGTGTCTGAAATTAAAAATGAGCCCAATTATGAAGCTGCACTAGCCGCACTATAATGAATAAGGCGCTTTTTTATAGAAAGCGCCTTTTTATTTATTCAGGGAAAATTTCATTCAATATCAATGCAATCCCATCATCATTATGCGAAGCGGTGACACGATTAGCAGCTTGTTTAATTTCATCCGGTGCATTGCCCATTGCCACGCCTAATCCTACGCTTTCTAGCATATCTAAATCGTTAAAGTTATCACCGAAAGCAACACATTCCTCCATCTTCACATGAAAGTAATCTTCGAGAAAACGTACTGCATTACCTTTTGTCGCGGATTTATGCATTACTTCAAGGAAATTCGCATGAGAACGGCAAATACTTAAATGCGGGAATTTCTCTTTCAAGATTTTCTCAATGTTAATGACTTCATCTGTTTCACCAATGATTTGAATTTTATGTGGAGAATAAATCGCACTTTCATCATAAGGATCGATCTGGATGCCCGTTACGCTACGTTCATAAATCACCCATTTATTATCCACATCGCGAGCAACGCAATCATCATAGGTATAATAATTGACACCCAGCGCAGGATGGTCTGCTAATACTTGGTTAATGGCTTGAATATCAGTGGGATCAATTTGTACTGAATAAATAGGCGTAGAGTTTTTATCTAAAATCAAGGCGCCACTAAATGCCACAATGATGTTGTAATTTTCAATGAGTTTCGCATAAGGCCAAATACCCAGCGGCGAACGAGCAGAGATTGGTGTAAATGGAATACCTTGTTTGGTAATGCGTTGAATTGCGTCTAAGGTTTTAGGCGAAATTCGATGAGCGGAAGTTAATAAAGTACCATCAAAATCGCTGAATACGGCTTTATACATAATTGCTCCAAATCGTCATTATTTTTCGGAAAGGTAAGGATCGGCAAAGCCTAAACCCTGCATAATTTCAGTTTCTAAACTTTCCATTTCTTCGGCTTCATCATCTTCAATATGATCATAACCAAGTAAATGTAAGCTACCATGCACAATCATATGCGCCCAATGCGCCATTAAAGGCTTTTCTTGCTCGATAGCTTCGCGTTCTACTACCTGGCGACAAATCACCAAATCGCCCAACAGCGGTAGTTCCACTTCATCAGGACATTCAAAAGGGAAAGACAATACATTAGTTGGACGATCTTTTCCACGATAAGTTAAATTTAAACCATGGCTTTCTGCTTCATCCACTATGCGCACCGTCATTTCAACATTATCACTTTCTGGTTGCACTGCGGCGGTTGCCCATTGTAGGATTTGCTCTTCTGACGGCAAGCCTTCTATATTTTCGCTCGCCAATTGCAGATCAATAATCATATTGCCCATGTTATTCTCCTAAATTCGTTTCATTTTCTGACCGCACTTTTTGCTCACGTTCAGCTCGACGCTGCGCAGCGATTTCTTGACGGCGGATTTCATCTTGGGCTTCCCATTCTTCGTAAGCTTGTACCACTTTTGCTACCACAGGATGCCGTACAATATCTTTACTTTCAAAGTAGTTAAAGCTTAATTCCGATACTTTACTTAACACTTCCATGGCGTGACGTAAACCCGATTTAGTGCTACGTGGTAAATCGATTTGGGTTACATCCCCTGTAATCACGGCTTTAGAATTAAAACCAATACGGGTTAAAAACATTTTCATTTGTTCGACCGTCGTATTTTGGCTTTCATCTAAAATAATAAAACTGTCATTAAGTGTGCGCCCACGCATATAAGCCAATGGTGCGATTTCAATGACATTACGCTCCATCAATTTTTGTACGCGTTCAAAGCCTAGCATTTCAAATAATGCGTCATAAAGTGGTCGTAAATAAGGTTCAATTTTTTGTCCTAAATCACCCGGCAGGAAACCTAATTTTTCGCCCGCTTCCACCGCAGGACGAGTCAGCAAAATGCGTCGAATTTCTTGGCGTTCTAATGCTTCAACCGCCGCAGCCACCGCTAAAAAGGTTTTCCCTGTTCCAGCAGGTCCAATCCCAAAACTAATATCGTGCGTAAGAATATTGTGTAAATATTGAATTTGATTTTCACCACGCGGTTTAATCAAACCACGCTTAGTTTTAATTGTGGTGCTATAAACGTGATTTTCACTACGTGACTCACTTCCCGCTTGCGATAACATTCTGCTCTCTTGCAAGGCAATATGCACATCTTCTAAATCAAGTTCTTTCACTTTCCCTTTAATTGGCGCAGTCTCCACATATAATGTTTGGATTAATTTTGCCGCACGCTCAATTAATTGTTCATGGTGAGATTTTGGATTTTCATCATTTGATTTCACGGTAAAAGTGAAATTATTGCGGGAAATATTGAGGTTAAATTCTTTTTCAATCAGTTTGATATTTTCATCAAATGCACCGCAAAGCGATTGCAGACGATCATTTTCTTGAGGTTCTAAGGTAAAAGTTGCCATTAAATTTCATTTTAGAATTGTGAATACTGTCTCCATTTTAGCCTAATTACGATGAATATAAAACGGGCTTCACCAACTGATGAAGCCCGATAACCAAATTTAAGGCAATTCTGGGAAAAGCATTTTAATCACATTCATTGTCAATCGTCGAGATTGTCCACTAAATGGGAAAATATGCATCATCATCATAGGATTAAAGTTTGCCTCAATCACACCCCACGAACGTAAACTCGGTTCAGCTGGCTTTTTCAAGTCAGGAATAATCAAATCCACGCCACACACTGCCGCCCCCATTGCGTTGCTAATCCCGACCGCAATTTCTTTGTAACTGGCATGCATTTCATCCGTCATATCAATAGAATCACCGCCTGTACTAATATTGGAATTCGCACGTAATTGGACAAGTTGATCTTTCGCTGGAATAGAATCCAGGGTTAAGCCTTGTTCCTTAAGCTGCAACTGCTCAATATCCCCTAATGCAATTTTTTTCAATGGTGTACGACTACCATCGCCCCGTAAAGGATGATCATTTTTAGCCGCAACTAATTCAGCAACGGTATGTACACCATCTCCAATGACATTTGCTGGAACACGTAATAAGACAGCTAACGTTTGATCGCCTAACACAAAGAAACGGTATTCGATGCCAAGTAGATAATCTTCAACCATGATCTCTTTATCTTCACGGAAAGCAATTTCTACTGCTTTTGCAAAATCATCTCTATCCGTTACACCTTGTTGGAAAATACTGATCCCTAAACCAAAATTCGTTGATTTTGGCTTAATCACGACAGCTCGATTTTCAAAAAGTGGGAAATTTTCGACCGCACTTTTCACATCGGTAAACTCGATGCTTTGCGGTACATTAAATCCGGCTTTTGCTAAAACTTTCTTCGTCACCACTTTATTTTCCATAATGAGCGGGGAAATATAGCTATCGTGAGAAGTCATATTACCATTTTTCACATATTCCAAATGATCGCCAAATTGAAGACTGATAAATTGATCGCGTTCATCTAAAATCTCAATGTTTAATCCTTTTTGAATTGCATCAAATAATAACGCCTGTGTGGACAGCTCCATATTATCAAACGCACTTAATGCATAAAAACGTTCAAAGGCTTTTGCTTTATTGGATTGCGCGATATCTGCACCTAATTGTTGATAACTACCGACCTGTTCAATTTCCGAGACCACTTTTGCACAAAGCGTTTGGCTTGGATCCGCAAATTGCTCCAATTTGTTTTTAACAATCGTTTTTATCTCATCACTCACATTAAGTTGTTCAAGCATCTTAAGCATTTCAAGGAGGACTAATTCCCCTTCTACCGCATAAACACTTTGCTCTCTTGGATCTTCCCATGCCACTTCAGCAAGACGTGCTTTGCCTAATTTTATGCCTTCTTGATCAGCGGTATCATCAAGCCATGCCATTAACAAAATAAAATAATGAATGAATTTCGCATCAGTAAGTTCCATTCCATAAGGTGCAAACGGATTGAGATCAAACAAACGAAATTCTAAATATTGAATTCCTTTTTCAAGTAAATCTCGCGCTTTTTTAGCACCACGCAAACGTACGCTTGAGTAAAACTCTTTTTCCGCAATCAAATCACCCGATTTAACCCAGTGTTCTAACGTCTCAACATACTCTTGCAAACTGTCATAAGAGACGTGGATCTTCGGATCATTCACATAACCATATTTTCCTGAACGTAAACTCCGCACATATTGATGCGGTTTAAGGGGGGAATTGTCTCTGAAATATTTTTCCTCTACCGTCGGTGTTGCAGAAAACAAGTAAAGTAAAATCCATTGATAGCGTAAGAAGTTCTTCGCTATTTTTAGGTAAAAATTATTTTGAAAATCAACCGCACTTTGTGTTTCATTTTGTGCATGAAATAAGGCATCAATAAACTTAGGGTCAATTTGAAAATTGTAATGAATACCACTGACCATTTGCTTATATTTACCGTAAGACTGGACTAAATGCTCACGATAAGCCACATCTTCCTGATTATCTAATTGTGCAACCTTAATTTGCTCTTCTGGCGGTAACCCTGCAGGCATACTAAAAGGAAAAATAAATTCATCCTCTGGTAATGTACGCAAAGTTACTTCATGAATAGCTGAAAGCCACCGTAATGTATCCTCTAATTTTTTCATCGGAGGAGTCACCAATTCCAACTGACTTTCTGCAAAATCTGTTTGAATGTAAGGGTGGAAACGACGATTACCAAAGGCTTTGGGATGCAATGATGTCACTATTGAACCATCCGAATGCACCCGTTGACTTTCCTTTTCAATCCCAAATGACCCTTGCTGAAATAAGAGCTCTAGGTGATGTTGTTTAATGATTTGCTGAATATTCATATCCGTCCTTATTAGAAATTTCCACCTGACATTATGGAGAAAAAACAACGTGTGGCAAAGTAAGAAAATAGAATGGAATATGAAATTTTGATATAAGAGAAAAATATCTGAGAATTATTTGCATTATCTATTGTGAGTTATTAGAATGGGACGATTCTAATTTTTAGAAAATGGACAATTTGTCCAATCACATAAAGGAGTTTTCATGAAAATTAAGCATTTCCAAATTGCAGCCCTTACCGGCTTAATGGCATTTGCAGGCTTTGCTTCTGCAGATATTACCGTTTACAACGGACAACATAAAGAAGGTGCAAAAGCCGTTGCCGATGCGTTTACAAAAGCAACGGGCATTAAAGTAACCTTAAACAGTGCGAAAAGCGATCAACTTGCGGGTCAATTGAAAGAAGAGGGAGATAAAACACCTGCAGATGTATTCTATTCTGAACAAACTGCACCTTTCGCTGCACTCTCTGATGCGGGTTTATTAGAACCACTTTCAGCAGACACCATTAAACAAACTGCACACAAAGGTGTGCCTGTTGCACCGAAAAAAGACTGGATCGCATTAAGCGGCCGTTCTCGTGTTGTGGTTTATGATCACACCAAACTATCTGAAAAAGACATGGAAAAATCCGTGTTAGATTATGCAACACCAAAATGGAAAGACAAAATTGGTTACGTTCCAACTTCAGGTGCATTCTTAGAGCAAGTTGTTGCGATTACAAAATTAAAAGGTAAAGATGCGGCACTTAAATGGTTAAAAGGCTTGAAAGAAAACGGTAAACTTTATGCGAAGAATACAGTTGCACTTCAAGCAGTTGAAAATGGTGAAGTTCCTGCAGCGTTAATCAACAACTACTACTGGTATGCACTTGCGAAAGAAAAAGGTGCTGATAACCTCAAAACACGTCTTTACTTTATTCGTCATCAAGATCCTGGTGCATTAGTGACTTATTCTGGTGCGGCTGTACTAAAAGGTTCTAAAAATAAAGAAGAAGCGAAAAAATTTGTTGATTTCTTAGCAAGTAAAGAAGGACAAGAAGCATTCGTTTCTGTACGTGCAGAATACCCACTTCGTACCGATGTGGTTTCTCCATTTAATATGGAACCTTATGCGAAATTAGAAGCACCGGTTGTTTCGGCAACAACATCTGAAGACAAGGATAACGCAAACAAACTTATTGAAGAAGCTGGTTTGAAATAAGTTTGATTTGCTATGCAATATAGGGCGTGTAATACACGCCCTTCTGTTATTTACGCTATTTACTCTACACTGATATTTTCAAAGGATTTTTTGTGTCTAATCGCCCTCCTCACTGGCTTGTTGCCTTAATCGTGCTGATTAGTTTGCCATTATTACTCCCTTTTTTGTATGTTATTGAACGAGCTGCAGATGTCGGATTGGCTCGTAGTATTGAACTACTTTGGCGCCCAAGAATGTGGGAATTGCTCAGTAATACCCTACTTTTAATGGTATTTGTCACGCTTTTTGCCATTATTCTCGGTACGCTATGCGCATTTTTATTAGAACGCTATCGCTTTTGGGGAAAAGGCTTTTTCCAAGTTGCCATGACGCTTCCGCTTTGCATTCCTGCCTTTGTCAGCTGTTTTACCTGGATCAGTCTCACCTTTAGAGTGGAAGGCTTATGGGGAACCATTGGCATTATGACACTGAGTTCTTTCCCGCTTGCTTATCTCCCTGTCGCGGCGACCTTAAAAAGACTCGACCGATCTTTAGAAGAAGTGAGTCTTTCGTTGGCTAAAAGCCAAGCTTATACATTTTGGCATGCGATTTTTCCACAACTCAAACCAGCTATTGGTAGCAGCGTATTATTAATTGCGCTTCATATGTTGGTAGAGTTTGGTGCGGTTTCTATTTTAAATTACCAAACCTTCACTACGGCAATTTTCCAAGAATATGAAATGGCCTTTAATAACAACACCGCCGCCTTACTCTCTGGCGTGTTAATGATCATTTGTATCCTAGTAGTGATGGGCGAAATTCGTTTTAGAGGCACACAAACACTCTATCAAAGCGGTAAAGGCGTAATACGTCCTTATCCACTGAAAACGCTCTCTGTTGGAAAACAAATTTTAGTCGTGAGTTTCTTTACAACCATTTTTGTGCTCAGTATTGGTGTACCGATTACCATGCTGATTTATTGGCTAAAAGTAGGAAATTCTATTGAAAGTGCGGTCGATTTTGGTGAATTTTTTACCGCTTTCACAAACTCACTGACTATCTCTACGCTTGGTGCGACACTTACGGTTATTTGTGCCTTACCATTAGTATGGGCGGCAGTACGCTATCGCAGTAAATTGACGGTTTGGCTTGATCGCATCCCTTATCTACTTCATGCAGTACCAGGGCTCGTGATCGCATTATCGTTGGTTTTCTTTACCATCAACTATGCGTATTCACTTTATCAAACCTTTGCGATGGTTGTGGTCGCCTACTTTATGCTTTATCTTCCCATGGCGCAAACGACCCTACGAGGATCGCTTGAACAGATGTCTGATAACATCGAAAAAGTGGGGCAAAGCTTAGGCCGTAGCAACTTTTATATTTTCCGTACCTTAGTCATCCCCGCTATGTTACCTGGGATTGCTGCTGCATTTGCTTTAGTTTTTTTAAACTTAATGAAAGAGCTTACCGCAACCCTATTGCTGACCCCTAATGACATTAAAACGCTTTCAACGGCAGTGTGGGAATATACATCCGATGCGCAATATGCGGCAGCCACGCCTTATGCCATTATGTTAGTGCTATTTTCTGGGATTCCTGTATTTTTACTGAAACGATACGGTTTTAAATAACGAAAAGATAAAATGACAACATTACTTGATATTAAAAATTTGAATAAATCCTTTAATGGGCAACAGGTTTTACACAATATCTCGCTCCAATTAGAGAAAGGTGAAATCCTATTTCTTCTTGGTGCATCTGGTTGTGGGAAAACCACCTTATTGCGTAGCATTGCTGGTTTTGAACAACCAACAAGCGGTGAGATTTGGTTAAAAAATCAACCTATTTTTAACGACAATATCAATGTGCCAACCCAACAACGCAAATTAGGCTATGTTGTACAAGAAGGCGTGTTATTTCCGCATTTAAATGTTTACCGCAACATTGCTTATGGCTTAGGCGATGGCAAAGGAAAAACAGAAGCGGAAAAACAACGCATACTGGAAGTAATGAAACTAACTGGTATTAGCAGCTTAGCTGATCGTTTTCCTCATCAGCTTTCAGGCGGGCAACAACAGCGTGTCGCCCTTGCTCGAGCACTTGCGCCAAGCCCAGAATTAATCCTGTTTGACGAGCCATTCAGTGCGTTAGATGAGCATCTGAGAAATCAAATTCGTTACGATATGTTACAGGTATTAAGAGAAAGTGGTTCCTCCGCAGTATTTGTGACCCATGATCGTGATGAAGCACTCTGTTATGCAGATAAAATTGCGGTGATTCAAGAAGGAAGAATCCTCCAAATTGCGACACCTAAAACAC
>JAGZXE010000028.1:0-10213 GCA_018378615.1 Parahaemophilus parainfluenzae | reverse complement strand
TTTTGAATCATTTTTGCAATGTTTTCTGTATTACCTGTGTCACTACCGTAAAATAAACCGACAACTGCCATTGTTCTTTCCTTTTGAAATAAAATTAGGTGAGTAGAAAAAAGATAAGGGATCAAAGACCCACAATTTGTGCGAACTATAACATAAATGAATTCTCATTTGAATAGAATAATTCTCATTTAAAACGATTAATTCTTATTTAGAAACCTATCAATAGCACGTATCACAAAATCAGGTTTTTCTGCATGAACCCAGTGCCCACAACCATTGATGGTGAAAGAGGTCGCATTCGGGAATTGTTTTAGAATAGTTACGGTATATTCAGGTTTAATATAAGATGAAAGCCCACCTTTGATGAAGAGTGTAGGTGTATTAGCGTAAACTTCCTGCCAATCCATCAGTTCCGCATAATGCTCAAAAAGTGCGGTCAAATTGAAACGAAAATATTCGCTTGAAGACGGTTCAAAAGATTTCAACATAAATTGCACCACACTCGGATCGGCAATTTCAGTTTCTAAAATAGGCTTAGCTTGTTGACGCGTTTGTGGCTGCGCTTTTTTCACGGCAAATAAACCACGGAACACATCATCATGTCCAGCACTGCTATTTGCGACTGGGGCAATATCAATGACGACCAATTTTCCCACGCGCTGTGGTTGAAGAGCGGTCATTTTCATGGCCGTTTTTCCGCCCATTGAATGACCAATTAAAATAACCTTATCTAATTGAAGGTGATCGATAAGTTGCCATACATCATCCGCCATGACATCGTAATTCATTGTTTCTGAATGAAAACTATGCCCATGATTGCGTAAATCTACGCGCAAAATATTATAGTGATCGCTAAATGCACGCGCGATGACGCCAAGATTATTCATATCCCCAAACAAGCCATGAATGAAAACTAAAGTAGGCGAATTAATTGATTGTTTTGCTTGGTGAAATTGATGGTTTAATAATTGGGAAGATGACATATATTTTGCGTGAGAATTTGGTTAGAAATCGTTATAATGGACGAAAATTTTAGCAAACGGAGAGAAAAAAATGAAGATAATTGAAGTCGATGAAGAATTATATCAATACATTGCGGCACAAACTCAATCTATTGGAGAAAGTGCGTCTGATATTCTTCGCCGTTTGTTGAATTTACCCACTCACGCAACAAGCTCGGTTGATTTCTTTGAATCATTGGCATCAGATGAAACGCCAAAAAGTGCGGTGCATTCTGAGCCTGTTTTAACGGAAAAAACAACCGAAGCATCTCAACCAAAAGTTGAACCTGTCGAACCGCCAAAAGCAGTGAAAAAACAATCGGATGAAGCCATCAATCACATTGTTGATAAAGTGCGTGCACTCTTGAATTCTACTGAATTTAAAGACGAGCCAAAAGCGGTTGTGCGTTTTTTAAGTATATTACGTACGCTTTATCGTACCAATCCAGAAAGCTTTGCACAGGCAACCGAAAGCTTGCAAGGCCGTACTCGCGTGTATTTTGCTCGTGATGAAGGGACGTTGCTTGTGGCAGGTAATCATACTAAACCAAAACAAATTCCAGATACACCATATTGGGTGATTACCAATACCAATAGTGGCCGTAAAATGTTGATGTTAGAAGGGGCGATGCAGTCTATGCATTTGCCGGAATATTTAATCGACGAAGTTCGCCCTTATTTCGTTAGCAACTAAGTCAATGCAAAAATTCCCTTGGCAAGCATTTGCCCAAAATTCAGCGTATGCAAATCAGGTCGCGTTGCGAAATTCGCAGGGCGATCCTTTTACTTGGGCAGAACTTGCTGAGAAAATTAATCAGGTAGAAGCCTTTCTTTTACAACAAGGTGTGACAGCGCAAAGTGCGGTTGCGTTTTGTGGTAAAAATTCAGAACAGATCTTATTTCTTTATTTAGCCGTTATTCAGCTAGGCGCAAAAATTTTAGGTATCAACCCTGCATTTCCTCAAGAAAAAAGAGAAGAATTGTGCCAAGTGTATGGGGTGGATTTTTGTTATCAAACCGAAGATATTCATTATTTAGCTATTAAAGCATTACCCGAACATAACGCTGACTTTACAAAAGCGGCAACGATGACATTAACATCGGGCTCGACTGGTTTGCCTAAAGCGGTGGTGCATAATGTGTCTGCTCATTTAGCTAATGCGGAAGGCGTTTTTGCCTTAATGAATTTTGGTAAAGATCAATCATGGCTACTTTCTTTGCCGCTTTATCATGTTTCCGGACAAGGTATTGTGTGGCGCTGGCTTTACGCAGGTGCCACTTTAGTTTTACCGAAAGAAGATTTTTATCAATCTATTGGTGAGGTTTCTCATGTTTCTCTCGTGCCAACGCAATTACAACGTTGGTTTGATTATTTGGTCGAACATCCACAACCTATCCAAACTCAAGCGGTATTATTAGGTGGTACACAAATCCCCGTAAAATTAACCCAAGCGTTAAGTGAATTAGGGATTCGAAGTTATTCAGGTTATGGTATGACCGAAATGGCTTCTACTGCATTCGCTAAACAATCGGATGGAAAAATCGGTGTGGGGCAGCCTTTGCTTGGTCGAGAGTTCAAGTTAGTGAATGAAGAAGTTTGGCTAAAAGGTGCGGGACTTGCCATGGGATATTGGCGTAATGGGTGTGTTGATCCGCTTACTAATGCTGAAGGTTGGTTCGAAACCAAAGATAAAGGTCAATGGTTCGATAACGAATTAGTCATTCAAGGCCGATTGGATAATATGTTTATTTCTGGCGGAGAAAATATTCAGCCGGAAGAAATTGAAAAAGTGATTGCACAATCAGATTTAGTGAAGCAAATCTTTGTTTTGCCTAAACATGATGAGGAATTTGGTCAACGTCCTGTCGCGATTGTTGAATTTCATACCTCATTTAATGAAAGTGCGGTTGAATCTCTCAATGTTTTTTTACAAGGGCGACTGGAACGATTTAAGCAACCCGTTGCCTACTATGAACTCCCGCAGGATTTAATCCAAGGGGCAATAAAGATTTCTCGCAAAGCACTCGCCGATTGGCTGTCGCAACAATAGGAAAGTTAGTTTAATGAAAATAATCTCTCGTGTTTTGACCGCACTTGGTCTTTCATTTGTTTTTACAATGTCGCTTTCTCAGCCTGTTTGGGCCGAGAATAGTAATGCTGATTTACCGACGGAAAAAACACTAAAAAGTGAATTAGCCGAGGCACAAAAATTACCGGATGGTGATGAAAAAACAAATAACGTTGCGACAATCCAGGCTTCGCTTGATTTCTTGCAACAAATTCAAACTCAGCAAAAAAATAACAACGATTTGCAAGATACGCTTATTGATGCAGATTCTGAAATTCAGAAGAATAATGCTGATCTTCAAAATCTTAAAAAACAGCTAAGCTCGCCAAATAACATCGATTATGCTTCGCAAAGTTTAGCGAATTTGCAGGCACAGATTGAGAAGCTGACCAATCAACAACAAGACGCACAATCTGCATTAAGTGTCGTGAATACACAACTTGCAGGGCAGAGCTCCGTGTCTGAACGTGCTCAAACCGCCTTGACAGATAATGTGAAACGTACGCAAGAGTTGAATCAGAAATTAGCTGATCCAACGACAAGTTCGTTGTTAAAACAGCAAATTCAGCTTGAATTGCAACTGATTGAGCTAAAAAATATCTATAATCAAGTGCTATTAAAAAATAGCGATCAATTGACGGTGCTTTATCAAAGTCGATATGAGCTATTAAATGCGCGTGTTCAAGCATTACAGCAACAAATTGCGGCTATTCAAAATGTGATTAATCAAAAGAATTTGGCTAAAACACAAAACCAAGTTGAGCAAGCACAACAACAAAATAAAAGTGTTGAGCAAAATCCGCTGATCCAGAAAGAGTTGGATTTAAATTCGCAACTTAGCCAATATTTACTTGAGCAAACAGAGAAAACCAATACATTAACGCAAGATGAACTACGCATGCGAAATGTGTTGGATAACTTAACGCAGACACAACGTACCATTGATGAGCAAATCAGTGCGTTACAAGGCACGTTGGTGCTTTCTCGCATTATTCAGCAACAAAAACAAAAATTACCGACCAATTTAAATATTCAAGGTCTTTCAAAACAAATTGCAGATTTACGTGTACAGATCTTTGATATCACGCAAAAACGTAATGAGCTTTATGATATTGATGCCTACATCAGTAAAATTGAGCAGGATGAAAACAAATCGTTTACACCGGCGGAAAAAGCACAATTAACCAATTTATTGACAGAACGTCGAAAAGTGGCTTCTGATTTGATTAAGTCATTGAATAATCAGTTAAATTTGGCGATTTCCTTAGAGCTAACCCAACAACAAATTACACAAATCAGTGATCAGATCCAGTCTAAACTTGATCAACAAAGTTTCTGGGTAAAAAGTAATAACCCAATTAATCTAGATTGGTTCAAGAAATTACCGATGTCACTCAAAGCGCAATTTGATGGTATTGGTAAAAAATTAGGTTTTCCAACAAACTTTGATAATTTGCCGTATTTACTCACTTATGTCTTTATTTTGTTTGTGGTTGGTGGGTTGATTTTCAAATTTAAAGAATCGATTAAACAACGTTTGAGCGTGATTAATGGCGAAATTAATACGCTTCGTTCTGATAGCCAATGGCATACGCCACTTGCGTTATTTTATACGGCGCTTTTATCGTTATCAGGTACCCTTTGGTTTTTAGCAGCTTGCCAACTTTTAGGCTTTTTCTTTGTAAAAAATCCACAAGAGTTTTGGGAATGGTCGCTCAGTATGGCGGGCTATTGGTGGTTCTTTAGTTTTGTTTTAGCTATTCTTCGTCCGAATGGTATTTTAGTGCGCCATTTTGGTTTTGGTAAAGAGAGTGCAGCTAGCCTACAAGATGTTACGAAACGTATTATTGTTTCTGTTGTGTTATTACTGAATACATCAATTTTCAGTAATGTCATGGATACAGGCTTAGCAAATGACGTATTGGGTGAAATAAATACCATTGTTGCGTTGCTTTTCTGCATTGTAATTATTGCACCACGTTTTATTCGTACAGAAAAATCACTGAGTTCAACGACAACAGATAAGCGTGATAGAACCATTTTCAAGATTGTGCGAATCTTATTGCAATTGGTACCTGTTGTTTTAATTGCGTTAATTGCTTTAGGGTATTACTACACCGCCTTAAACTTAATTACACATATTATTAATACTTATATTGCATGGGTTGTGTGGTCGTTGGTGCGTCATACAATTTATCGTGGTGTCACAGTAGCATCAAGACGTTTAGCTTATCGTCGTTTACAAGAGAAACGCCAGCAAAAACAACCGGATTCAAATGATGCTTCAGCCTCTGATGATGTGGTCGTGATTACCGAACAAGAAGAGGGATTAGCCTTAAATGAAGTACGTAGCCAGTTACTACGCTTTGCCGATCTCTTTATTTGGACCGCACTTTTTGCCATCTTCTATTATGTATGGTCAGATTTAGTTACAGTTGTAAGTTATTTGCGTGATATTACTTTGTGGCAACAAACCTCAACGACTGAAGCAGGCGTGGTGACAGAAACAATTTCACTCTTTAACTTGATTGTTGCGTTAATCATTGTTGTGATTACCTATATTTTAGTGCGTAACATTCAAGGTATTTTAGAAATATTGCTCTTCTCGCGAGTGAAACTTTCGCAAGGTACGCCTTATACCATTACAACATTATTAACCTATATCTTGGTTGCAGTAGGTGGCGCATGGGCATTTTCAACGCTCGGGATGTCATGGTCTAAATTACAGTGGTTATTTGCCGCCCTTTCCGTTGGTCTCGGTTTTGGTATGCAGGAAATTTTTGCGAACTTTGTTTCCGGTATCATTTTATTATTTGAACGTCCAATTCGTGTGGGCGATACCGTAACCATCAATGATGTAACGGGTACGGTGGCAAAAATCCGTATTCGCGCTATTACCATGATTGATCCGGATCGAAAAGAAGTAATTGTGCCAAATAAATCTTTTGTTACTGGACAAGTGACTAACTGGGCATTGTCTAATACCGTTACTCGTTTAGTGGTGTCAGTTGGTGTGGCGTATGGTTCAGATTTAGACTTAGTGAAACGCTTATTATTGCAAGCCGCATACGAGCAACCAAGTGTCTTAAAAGATCCAGAACCAAGAGCATTATTCTTAACCTTTGGGGCAAGTACATTAGATCACGAATTACGTGTTTATGTAGGGCAAGTATCTGAGAGAAATGATACGCTTGATGCACTCAATCGTCGTGTAAATGAGTTATTTGCAGAAAATAATATTGATATTGCATTCAATCAACTAGATATCTTTATTAAAAATAAAGATACTGGCGAAGAAATTCCATTTATTGATGTGGCAAAATTAGCCCAAAATCATTAATTAAAGAGAGAAAATATGGCAGGGAATACTATCGGACAACTTTTTCGTGTGACAACCTTTGGGGAGTCACATGGTATTGCATTAGGCTGTATCGTAGATGGCGTACCGCCGAATCTTGAATTATCGGAAGCCGATATTCAACCTGATTTAGATCGTCGTAAGCCAGGGACATCGCGTTACACTACGCCACGCCGTGAAGACGATGAAGTACAGATTTTATCTGGGGTATTTGAAGGTAAAACAACCGGTACCAGCATTGGAATGATCATTAAAAATGGTGATCAACGTTCACAAGATTATGGTGATATCAAAGATCGTTTCCGTCCAGGGCATGCAGATTTTACCTATCAACAAAAATACGGTATTCGTGATTATCGTGGTGGTGGACGCTCTTCTGCGCGCGAAACCGCCATGCGTGTTGCGGCGGGAGCGATTGCGAAGAAATATTTACGTGAGCAGTTTGGCATTGAAGTGCGTGGTTTTTTAAGCCAAATTGGCGAAGTAAAGATTGCCCCTCAGACTGTCGGCAAAATTGATTGGGATAAAGTCAACAGTAATCCATTTTTTTGTCCAGATGAAAGTGCGGTCGAAAAATTCGATGAATTAATCCGTGAATTGAAAAAAGAAGGGGATTCGATTGGCGCTAAACTAACGGTGATTGCAGAAAATGTCCCTGTTGGCTTAGGTGAGCCTGTTTTTGATCGACTTGACGCAGATTTAGCCCATGCCTTAATGGGGATTAATGCCGTTAAAGGTGTAGAAATTGGCGATGGTTTTGCCGTGGTTGAACAGCGTGGAAGTGAACATCGTGATGAAATGACACCAAATGGTTTTGAAAGCAACCATGCAGGGGGGATTTTAGGTGGCATTAGCTCAGGTCAGCCAATTATTGCGACCATTGCTCTAAAAGCAACATCCAGTATTACTATTCCTGGACGCTCGATTAATTTAGAAGGTGAGCCTGTTGAAGTGGTAACAAAAGGCCGTCATGATCCTTGTGTAGGTATCCGAGCAGTCCCTATTGCAGAGGCAATGGTTGCGATTGTGTTACTCGACCATTTATTGCGTTTTAAGGCGCAATGCAGATAACTCTTTTAAATTAAGCTTATTTTTTCTTTTTTTTTCTTTTATTGAAGATAAGGTCATTCGTTTAGGAAATCTTATGAATAAATCTTTAGCAAAATTACTTTCAAGTGCGGTTGTTTTAGGGAGTGTTTTTTTCTCGCTACAAACAACGGCATCACCACAAGACTGGCAACGAATTAAACGTCCAATTCCAGCAACAGACGGTAAAGCGAATCCAATTGGTAGCTATTCAAATGGTTGTATTATTGGTGCTGAACCTTTGCCTTATAAAGGTGAGGGGTACCAAGTCATTCGTATGAATAAAAATCGCTATTATGGTCATCCGGATATGATTGCCTACTTACAGCGTCTTGGGCAAAAAGCGAAGTCAGCAGGCTTACCAACGATGTTAGTTGGGGATATTGCTATGCCAGGTGGTGGTCGATTCTTAACGGGGCATGCAAGCCATCAAATGGGATTAGACGCAGATATTTGGTTGCGCATGGGTACCATGACAGACAGTGAAGCGTTAAATTCTGATGGAAAAGGCTTGCTTGTGGTGAACCGTCAAACACAACGTGTTGATGAAAATGTGTGGAATAACAATCACGCAACCTTAATTAAATTGGCTGCGCAAGATCCCCAAGTGACCCGTATTTTTGTGAACCCCGCGATTAAATTAAAACTTTGTCAAACAGCAGGAGATGATCGGGCTTGGTTACACAAAATTCGTCCATGGTTTGGTCATGATTCACATTTCCACGTGCGTATTGCTTGTCCGAAAGATGCCGCTTATTGTGAAGATCAAGCACCTGTACCTGCAGGAGATGGTTGTGGCGATGAACTTTATTCTTGGTTTGAACCCGCAAAACCAGGTTCAGGCTCTTCTAAACCAAAAGTGACACCACCAGAACCGTTTTTATGCCAACAAGTGTTGAGTTCGCCAAATAGTAGCGAATGGTTAGAGTAGGAGTGAAATAATGGAATTGGGGATTGATATATTAGCCATGCTTTTTGCTGCTGCCTTTATTGCCGCATTTATAGATGCGATAGCGGGTGGTGGAGGCTTAATTACAATCCCTGCCTTATTAATGACAGGCATGCCACCTGCGATGGCGTTAGGTACAAATAAATTACAAGCGTTTGGTGGCGCGTTGTCGGCAAGTATTTACTTTCTGCGTAAAAGAGCGGTCAATTTATCGGAGTTTTCTTTCATCTTACTGGTGATTTTTATCGGCTCGGTGATTGGTACGTTACTCATTCAAAATTTAGATGCGTCATTAATTAAACAAGGGCTTCCATTTCTCATTTTAGCGATCGGTTTATACTTTTTATTTACGCCTAAATTGGGTGAAAGTGATCGTAAACAACGAATTTCTTACGCTGTTTTTGCGTTATGTTTTGGTTCACTTTTAGGTTTTTATGACGGCTTTTTTGGGCCGGGAACAGGTTCATTAATGAATCTAGCTTGTGTGACCTTACTAGGATTTAACCTAACTAAAGCGACGGCGCATGCTAAAGTCATGAATTTAACCTCAAATTTAGCCTCATTAATTTTCTTCCTAATTGGTGGTCATGTGATTTGGACTGTCGGTTTAGTGATGATGGCAGGAAGCCTGATAGGTGCAAATTTAGGTGCTAAAATGGTGATGGCAAAAGGCAAACAACTGATCAGACCGATGGTGGTGATTATGTCATTTATCATGACAATAAAAATGGCGTATGATCAAGGTTGGTTTCATTTTTAACAATTAATTATGACAGATTCTCAAAAAAAATTACGTATTACAGCACGAACTGGCTATGAACCACATTTTTCATGGTCATATTTGCACCCGAAAAATTGGGGGATTTGGCTTGGTATTTTTGTGCTTTTGTTATTGGCTTTTGTACCGTTTCGTTTACGCGATAAATTAGCAGAGAAACTGGCTCGTGCACTCACGAAAAAAATCGGTAAACCACGTATTCGTGCAGAAATTAATTTGAAACTCTGTTTCCCAGATTGGACAGATGAGAAACGTAACAAAGTAATTGAAGACATGTTTGTGACTGTCGCACAAGTAATGCTTGGTATTGGCGAAATTGCCATTCGTTCTAAAAAACATTTACAAAAACGTAGCGAATTCATTGGTCTTGAGCATATCAAGCAAGCGAAAGCCGAAGGGCATAACATCATTTTGATGGTGCCACATGGTTGGGCGATTGATGCCTCTGGCATTATTTTGCATACACAGGGCATGCCGATGACATCAATGTATAACCCTCACCGAAATCCATTAGTAGATTGGTTATGGACTTTAGCTCGTCAACGTTTTGGTGGCAAAATGCATGCTCGCCAAAATGGGATTAAGCCGTTTTTAGCGCACATCAAGCAAGGTCAAATGGGGTATTATCTTCCTGATGAAGATTTTGGTGCTGAGCAAAGTGTCTTTGTGGATTTCTTTGCTACTTATAAAGCCACACTTCCTGGGTTAAATAAAATGGCGAAATTAGCAAAAGCGGTGGTTATTCCGATGTTCCCACGCTATAACGCTAAGAATGGCAAGTATGAAATGGAAATTCGCCCACCGATGCAATTAAGCGACGATCCTGAGCAATCAGCCCGTGCGATGAACGAGGAAATTGAGTATTTCGTCACACCAACACCCGAACAATATGTCTGGATTTTACAGCTTCTTCGTACTCGAAAAGACGGGGAAGATATTTACCCAGATTAATTCATTTTATTTACAAAAGTG